>JAMYWF010000002.1:0-62321 GCA_038070415.1 Oerskovia sp. M15 | reverse complement strand
TACCCAAGGCGAAGTTGCTGACTCGAGGTGTGACGCGGCTCGGCCCCATCGGGACGCGCCCAGCGGCCGGGCTGGCCGCGGTCCTTCACCCCGGTGATCGCTTGACCACGACGGTTCCCACGTTGTCGTTGAGCTCGCGCACTAGATCATGGATGTCCAGGCGCGTCGCATCCGCATGGGCCGTCTCCACGTTGCTTCGCATACAGCCAACCTACCCCACGACGTACGTGCAGGCCAGCAAAAGCCACCGGAAAGCCAGGCCGATAATGGACCTTATGTCATCTATGGGGTCTGGGCGCTTTGGCGAGCCCGAGTCTTGGCGGCGCCACTCACCCGCGCTTCACTCCTACGCCGGCTCGACCGCCGCGGCTAGTTGTTCGACAGGCTCTAGGCGTCGCGTCAGTACCGAAACGGGTCCAGGGCTCGCCGGACTGCCACCGTCCAGAGCGTGGGTCAAGGCCCTCTGGGGCGGGCACCTCCGCCCCTTTCGTGCCCTTGCCCCTGAGCGCAGCAATGTCACGTTCACGAAGAACCAAGCCGTGGTCCCTGACCTCGAGGCCGTCCTGCGTCAGTGCCCAGCCATCGGCAACGAGCTCGAGAAGCGGGGTCGATGTGAACCAGGAGGTCTCGTCGGCTCGCCGGGCCGCGACCGCTGCGCTCAGAGCGGCAGTCAGGTGACCGATGGCGGCCGCAACCTCCAGCGCCTTCGCCTCTGGGCCGAACCCGGTTGCGATCATGTTGTCGATCAGATCTGCGAACACTCCGGTGGGCTCGTCGTCAGTACTCCAGCTCACCGCGACAACAGGTATTCCGATCCCCGCGCTGGGGTTACGTTCGGCGACGTACTCGACCGTGATGGGGTCGTGATGCTCATCCGGCGAGTAGTGGTCGCCATACCAAGAGAACCTCAGCCGCGGACCGTCTAGCACCTCGCCCGCGGGGACGACGATCGCGTAGCCCGCAATAGCCCGCAGCGTGTTCGCGACACCAAAGGCCTGGGCGACAGCGCCGAAGGACAGGCCATCTCCCAGGCCTGCCAAGGCCGCGTCCTGTTCGGCGATCTTGCGGGCGCGGCGGTTCTTGAGTTCGACTTCGATATCAGTCATACGGGCGACAATGGGCGCGGTGATCTCCTCCGTCGCCGCGGCAGCTGCGGTAGCGGCGTCAGCGGCCACTGTCCGTGCCGCAGCCTGGACGGCAGCCCTGCGGCGCGGCCCGTCTTCTGACGAAGCTGCGCTCGAGGAGGAACAAGACACCAGCTAAGGCAGCGGTCGTACCCAGGTTCGCCAAGACCCCGCCCAGTAGGCAGGCTTGTCCCCTCAACGCTCAACCACCATCCCCAGTAGATGGCGCCAAGTCCGATGACCGCGACGATCACGATCGCCCACCACCGCAGCTTCGGCGTCACGGCGTCATCCTCACGTGCTCTGGGTGTCCTCACGGTGCACAGCCTAGAAGCCACCAGGCGGCGTCCCGATCCTCCACCAGGTCCGGACAGAGCTGGCTAAGTGGGCAGATCATAAGAAGGGACGCAAGGGCCCTCGACCCGAGTACATCGTCTTCGCACGAAGGCGGTCTCAACGGACAGGATGACGACCCTGAGACTGCCCGTGGTGCCCGCGGAGCAAGCCGCTTCCCGGGCGGCGAGCTCGCCGCTGGTGTGCTCGCCGGTGGCGTGGAGGGCCAGGAGGTGGCGTTGTTGGGCGGGGTGAGCTTCGGCTTCTTCCCGCGGAGTCGGCCCTTGGCCTTGGCCACGGCCATACCTTCGCGGGTGCGCATACGGATGAGGTCGGCCTCGAGCTCGGCAACCATTCCCAGGACGTTGGACAGCAGCTTGCCCACCTGGTCGGTCGGGTCGTAGGCGCTACCGCCGAGGGAGAGAACGATCTGACGGCGGGAGCTCGTCGGCGAGTCCCTGGCGTCGGGCAGGGACCTGGCGAGGCGGTGACAACGAGCGTGTCACCGGCTCGACGACTTCTTGCCGGACTTACCGGACTTGCCGGACTTCTTGTCGGGCTTGCCAGACTTGCCGGACTTCTTGCCAGACTTGCCGGACTTCTTGCCGCCTTGCCAGACTTGCCGGTGGCCTCACCAGGCGCGCCTGTGATCGCTCGGCCACTAGTGATCGACCGTTCCTCTGGGACCCCGGGTCGAGCCGGAGTGTCAGGTTCTTCATGACCTGCTCTAGGCCATTGCCGACCCCGCGCACGCCCGGTACAACGATGTAGACCACGAAGATGCCCATGACTGTGGCGTAGACGGTGCCAGTGCCGAAGCCATCCACCGCGAGTAACATCCCGCCGGGCCCTGTCGCAGTGGCGAGTTCGACGGCTGACTTGAAGCCGATCGGAGAGTTGCGGATCGCCCACACCTGCGCTTGCTCCAGGTTGAACTGAACCTGGTGGTGCAGAGGGTCATCGATTGCGTCCTCAGTGGCCGCCCGCTTCAAGCGCGGCAACTCGAAGCGATCTATGCGAGCCTCACGTTGCCCAGGGTCTTGGCGCATAAGCGGTCGTGCCGGTCTGCTCTGCAGCTCAGCCCACGGCATGCCCTCATACACAACATGGGTGGGCGGACCCTGGAGTATGTCGGCCATGAACGCCTCGGTGCCGGGCTCTGCGTTCGTAGCCTCCTTCCGCGGGCGGGGATGCGTGGAAGACCGACCCGAACGATCTCGGTCAGGTGCCCTGAGGCCCACCTGAGGCTCGTACTCATGGGGTCATCGACAAGGAGCGTCGGCCCGGTGGTGATCCCTGGGCTTGCG
Organism: Oerskovia sp. M15; assembly: GCA_038070415.1. Classification (GTDB taxonomy): domain Bacteria; phylum Actinomycetota; class Actinomycetes; order Actinomycetales; family Cellulomonadaceae; genus Oerskovia. The sequence continues at coordinate 59,557 of JAMYWF010000002.1, read as the reverse complement.
GCGAGTTCGTGCGCCAAGTTGGAGAACACAGCCTCGATCGCGGCAGAGCCCCGATGCTCGTGGCAGGGATACTCATGAACGTCACCTGCACGCCACGAGCTCCCGGAAACGCATCCGATGACAGCCGAAGCACCTCGAGAGCAGGGACGGCATAGTTCACTAGCTCGGGCATCGTTGGCTCCGTTCTGAGGGACAGTGCGAATCACTATCCCAGAGCGGTGCTCCGGCCCGGTGCGAGTCTGGGGTGATTCGTGTGCCGTCACCACCTGTCGCCGCGGCTGTCTGTCGGGCGTCGTAACGACGCTGCTCGTTGGCTCACGGTCGGCGCCTTCGCATCTGCTGCCCAACTCCGTTCGGAACCCACGCACACTGAACCTCGTCAGCCGTTGACGCTAGATCCTGGCCCGCCATAGAACAGAGCCCATGACGACCCATGAGATCTCTTGCACACGCGCCGGCTGTGACGCCACCACAGCAACCCTCGTCGACCTGCTCCCCGCGCCCCAGCCCAGGCGGTTCCCCACCGCTCAGGGTGGAACCTGGCTCGCCCCCACGACCGAACAGGGAGCGAACTACCGCTGCCCGAAGGGCCACCACTTCTCTGAACGCGTTTCTCCTGCACGCGGGCGCTCACCAGCCGGGACCGCCGGGGCGTGGTGACGTTCAAGCCCCGGATGAGAACGCGTCGTTTGCGGGCTGAGTGCGTAGTCGGCGAGCAGGACTGCTCCGCCACCCAGGACGAGTAGTAGGGCCAAGAACGCGATAGCGACGGGAAGCCAGGCTGTCGTCGCAGGCCGTGTCGTGCGGCGCGGAGCGAGGGTGTTGCGGCGCGTGTCGGTCCAGCCAGCGCCGTCGAACCATCGTTCGTACCCGTCGCGCTGGACGTCGACGTACCAGCCGGCGGGTGCTCTGGTTGTCTCCTGGTCTTTCATCACCACGTGGCGGGGTCCAGAGTCAGGCCCTGCTCGGTGAGGTAGGACTGCGAATTGTGGAGTGCGGCTTGCTGGAACTCCCGGTGTTGCTCGAGATAGTCCCGGCCACGTGCGATGTAGGCGTTCTCTTCGGCGACCTGGATGTCGGCGAGCTTCTGGATCGTCGTGAGCTCGTCTTTGCATGCGAGGTCGATCTCACCGATGCGAATCACCTCGTTGGGGAAGCGTTCTTCGTGGCAGGTGGGATCACGCCCCTTCGCTAACCCTCGGGGTTCGACGTCATGATCGCTGAGACACTGCGCCCACTCGGTGAGTACTGCGATCCCTTCGGGCGTCGACGTCACGGGCGTGGTCCCCGGGTGCTGTCGCATCGAACCGAATCGGGTCATACGACAACCCTTCGTCTAGCGTCTCGTCATGGCAGGTACGCAGCTGCGTCTGTGCGACCTCGTCCTGCGCATGGACGCGGTTCGGGGTCTGCAGAAACGGCTGGGAGTAGGGTCCCCGCGCTCGAGTGCTTCGTGGCGCCAGAGTCCGAAGTTGTAGCCATCCTGGTTCTCGACCGGCACGGGGCCGACGAGTTCGACGAGGTCGCCGAAACCGACATCGGTCATGCAGCGGGCAACATAGACGGCGCCTGCGGTTTCGATGGCGGACATCTCCTCGGAACTCAGCAACCACTGATCGAGTGGAGTGGTGATCGTGCCGGCAACCTCGTCGATGACTGCATGGGTCATCGCGGGCACCGGTTCCTCGGTCGGTGAGCGGTCGGTCGTGGCCGGGCGGATGGGTTCGCGGTCCACGTGTCCTGGTGCGACGGCCGCCGCGCCGGCGTAAAGGCCGGCGCACAGTGCTCCGATGCCGAGCGTCGTCCCCGTCGCGCGCGCTAGGCGTCGTCGCCGTCCGGAGCGGAGCACGGTCGCCGTGTCGATGCGGATCTGCGGGGTCGGCGCCTCCATCGATCGGAGTCGGCGGACAAAGTCGTCGTCGTTCATCGGTTTTCCTCCAAAGCCGAGCGCTCGGGCTCCCTGAGCAGCTCACGTAGGTGCCTCAGGCCACGCGAGGCAGCAGACTTCACGCTGCCCAGGCTCATTCCCAAGTCTTCCGCGACTTGTCGTTCGGACAGGTCGAGCAGGTAGCGAAGGACCACGACGCGCCGCCGTTGCGGGCTGAGTTGAAGCAGCGCCCGCACGAGCTCGTCACGCTCCGCGAAGCGCCCTCAGACGAGGGCGCCGAGTCAAGAGGAACGTCAGACGACGAAACGAGGTACTCGCGGCGGTGCTTTCGCCAGGTGTCGATGCGTCCGTTAGCGAGCACTCGGCGCGCATAGGCGAGCGGATCCCCTGCCCGCGCCCGCGGCCAGGCCATATAGGTGCGCACCAGAGCGTGTTGCACCAGCTCTTCCGCCCGGTGGGCATCACCACACAACAACCACGCCGTTCGTGCGAGCGACGGCTTGGCGCCCTCCATAAAGGCGGCGAACTCCACGCCACGAGCACGAGACTCCTCAGCCCCCAGCAGGACCACCAGCTCGTCGGCATCATCGGCAGACGCCACCATGGCCCCCTATCGTCGTCATCACACAAGGAACACGGCCGAGCGAAGCGAAAAGTTGCTCAGCCACGCCAAGTCGGACCGAACTGCCTTCCGGGCGACGAAGGGACCCTGCCTGGCACCTCAAGCCCAAGCCGAACCCTCTCGACCGGATCGACGTTTTGTGCGACGTCTGACTATCTGTCTCGTGACGGGTTCAGTGCCGAGGCGGGAGCCCGTAGCGTTGTCGGCGGCGGGCCGCGGCGCACCGGTACGACGCGCCCCGCAGGAAACGGAGCAAGCATGCAGGTTGGTTTGACGGTTCAGGAATGCGAAGCAACCCTGGCGGCGATCGTCCGCCTGAAGTTCGATGAGACCGGCGAAGTGCCCGAGCCCTACTTCGGCAGCCCGTTCGTAGCCACCGCCGCTTCGAAGATGCTCCAGGCAGTCATCGACGAGAGCGACCGGATCGAGGACCGAGGGCGCGCAGCAAGCTGGCGCCGATGGGCTCAATGGTCCAGCCGCGGCATCGAACCACCAATCGTGATCCGGCACGCGGCCTCGTCAGCCCGCTGGGACACCTGGACCCGCACCGCGCGCGTCTTCTACCTCACGACCTGCACCGCACCCTTCATCCTGTCCGAGGCGGACGTCGAGGCCCTGCTCACCGCCATCGACACCGAGCGCCGCAGACGAGCAGCCACCTGAGCACCTGCTTGGTCCTACGGATCGGGCTCCAGATGCCGGTCCTAGCTCACGAAGCCCAACGCTGTCGCACTGCCGGGCTTCGACAAGACTGGCGAACGTCGCAAAATCGACCGTTTGTCAGGCACCTCCCCTGCGTCCACGACACGCCGACAGAACATGTCGCAGAACTAGTGCCCGAAAACCCTCGGTGTCGTAGAAGGCGGCCTGAGGGTTTCGCTACCGTCAGCGCATGGCTCACACCTACGGCTACGCCCGCGTCTCCACGACCGCGCAGAACCTCAACGCCCAGATCGACGCCCTCACCGGACCCGGCGGCGTCGACGAGCGCGACGTCGTCGTGGAGAAGGCATCCGGCACCCGCGAGGACCGCCCCGAGCTCGCCCGAGTGCTCGCCGGCCTACGCGAAGGAGACACCCTCGTCGTCACCAAGCTCGACCGCCTCGGCCGCTCCGCCGCGCATGTCGCACGCCTCGTCCGCGACCTCGACGAGCGCGCCGTCACCCTCCGATCGCTCACCGAGACGCTCGACACCTCCAGCGCAGCAGGACGACTCATGGTCCACGTCCTCGCGGCCGTCGCACAGATGGAAGCCGACCTAGCCCGCGAACGCACCCTCGACGGCCTCGCCGCCGCCCGAGCCCGCGGCCGCATCGGCGGCCGACCCACCGTCATGACCCCGACCGCATCAACGCCGCCCGCGTCGCCCTCGCCGACGGACAATCCCGCGCCGCTGTCGCCCGCGCCATCGGCGTCTCCCGAGACACCCTCTACCGCCACCTGGCCGACCTCGAGACCGTTGCTGCACTACCTGGGATCGGCAAGGCAGTCCCTGCACGACCACCGCTACCCTGACGATGTGCGCACAACCTTCCAGCACTACTACGAGCGCCCCCGACGAAGACGTGAAGGATGCGCTCGTCAAGGCGATGGTCGTGCTCGACACGAACATTCTCATAGAGCTGTACCGCATCTCACCCAAGTTGCGCGAGACGCGACTCTCGGTGCTCCGCAATATCGGTGACCGACTGTTCGTCCCTCATCAGGTCGGTGTGGAGTTCCACCGGAACCGTCGCCGCGCTGTGCAGGACATCAACGATGCCTACACCGACCTGAAGACGGTGATCGGGACTCTTCAGAAGGCGGTCAAGCAGTTCGGCGGCGAGAACAGGTACGAGGAGTCGACCAAGCGGGTCCGCAAGCTTGTTGAGCCGCCCTGGACCAGATCCTGGAGGACCTGAACAAGCTTGCCGATGAGGATGCACATCGCATCGACCTGCGTCGGGATCCCGTGCTCGATGACCTCGAGGTGTTACTCGAGGGCAAAATCGGGAAGCCCCCAGCCCAAAGAAGCTCGCTCGACGAGTCCAGGAGTTCGTCGCGGTGCGCGTCCCGCTGAGCCTTCCCCGGGTACGGCGATGCCGACAAGATCAAGAATCATGGACCCGCTGCAGCCGCCGGCGACTACCTCCTGTGGCGTGAAGTTCTGACGGAGGCGAAGCGCCGCGACACTGATGTCGTACTGATCACCGACGAAACCAAGCCCGACTGGTGGTCGATCGGAGGTAGCCGCCTACCCACCGTTCCTCACCCTCTTGGTCAGCGAGTTCCGTGCGAAAACCGGACGCAACTACTACCAACTCCGGTCGCATGAACTGCTGAAGCGAGCTGGCGTCCTGGACGTGAGCGTCTCGAAAGACAATCTCCAGGAGGAGGAAGAGCTGTACGCCGCGCGTGCCAATCTCGCCCTGGCCACCGCGTTCGCATCCGATGAGCGCTCCGCGAGAGCCGTCGCCGCCCTGAGGGCGAACATGAGCGAACTCAACACGGTTGCCTTCTCCGAGAGCACCCGCGACTCTCTCGCGGCGGCAGTGCGCGGGCTCTCGCCCGTCATACCCGCGAGCGTGCTCGGGGCCATCGCAGCGGAAATGCGCAACCTCCCGCCCGTCGTTCCCCGAGCCTTCTCAGGGACATCGCAGCGACCATGCGCAACTTTCCCCACAACCCGACTCAAGAGGCCGACTCAGAACCCACGAGTCAAGACGCTGACGACGACCCGGACGCCGCTACCGATGGCGACCAGTAGCGTCCCCACAAACCGGTAGCGCTTGGCTTCCGCTCGTCGCACGGAGACGACGCGCCAGCCATCTGGCAGGCCAGCGCGCAGGCGTCTCCATGCGGCGTCGAAGCTCTCTGCGTCGACGTCGACCTCGCGCGTCTCGGGAGGCGTGGTCGGGTGGTGGTCTCCCGGGATGTGCTCTGTCCTCGCGTGGAGCCTGAACACCCTTCGAGCGTAGGACGGTCGCCGTGGCGTGTCACCGGCCAGCCACCCACGCACACGGTGGCCGTCGCACGGTGCGTGCTCTGTGGTGGCGGTTCACGATGGAGGTTTCCCGGTGAAGGGAGGCCGTCGTGGCGATGCCGTACGCGGTGGCCCTCGCGCGGGCCGTCGAGCGGATCCCAGAGCCGGGCGCGCTTGAGGGCGGGTGCCGGTACGAGCCGAAGTGGGATGGGTTCATTCACTGAACTCCGAGCCGTTTGGTTCGGCCCGTGGTCGATCTGACGCGTGTTGGGCAACGCTTCGAACCAAGGATCCGGGGCACACTGAGTCCGGCGGTCGCCGTCTTGCGCGCCTTGCGCCCTGTTCATCCGCATCTCCGCGGAGTAGCGTCGAACTTGAGAGTCGGCGCACGGAACTACCGGTGAAGGTGGAGATCTTCGTGGCGGACAAGTTGAGCGGCGATGAGCTTGAGGATGCGCTCAGCAAGGGCTCACTGAGGAACCCGCTGCAGTGACGATCACAGGCGCTGTGAAGAGCGCCGAGCGTTCAGGTTACGTAGGTTTTCCGCACGCGGACCAGACGACTGGGTTGATATCCCCACGAGCCTTGTGGCGTTCGCCGAGCACCTCGGTCCTTGCCCGTGCCCTGGAGAGAGCCATCCACTGATGCGCCTCACCCTCGCTGATCCGCAGACAGAGGCTGAAGCAGCGCTGCAGATCCTACTGACCCGTGCGCTTCGGGTAGAGGCGCCAGTTGTAGCGCCCGGACCTTCAACTGGCGACTGGCGCGGTCCGGATGGGCAACCGTACGTGGCCGCGATGATGGGTGGCGGCGGCAGCGCCTACGGCGGGCTCGGCGGCAGATTCGACGGCCGCAGGACGCTGCCGGTGTGCGGGCGAGTGACCTACCAATGCGGGTCGAGTCTCCTGGCTACCCGCCCATCATGTGCGAGACGGACTGCTGCTATTGGCCCGATTCGGGGATCTCGAATTGCCCCGGAGGTGCTAGCCCCGGTCGCACGTTCTGACCCTAGGACACAGCGATTGCTCGAAGGGTCGGTGGGTCCATCTAGGTACCGGTTGAGTTCAGTCAACAGACCGGGTCGAGACTGAGCGAGACGTCGACGGCGCGCACCTGTGGTCCCGACGGGGCACCGACCTGGGCGGGCGTTCCCGGAGATCACCGCGGCCGCGACCGCGCAGCTCGCGGTGGGCGTCGTGTTCGACGGCGAACTCGTGGTCTGGCAGGACGGGCGCCTGGCGTTCGAGGTGCTGCAGGAGCGCATGGGCCGCAGGCCCCGCTCGGCGGCCGCCGCTGAACCTCTCCCCGGTCACGAGCGACGTCGACCAGGCCCGCGCCTGGTTCGAGACCTACACCGCGGCCGGTATCGAGGGCCTGGTCGTCAAGGGTGGCGCCCAGCCCTACCAGGGCGGGGCCAGGTCCTGGCTCAAGGTGAAGCACCGCTCGACCCTCGACGTCGTGTGCGGCGCGGTAACCGGCTCCCGGTCCCAGCCGCGCGAGCTCGTCGTCGGGTTCCCGATCGACGGCGTGCTGCGGGTCGTGGGCCGCACGACGCTGCTCTCTCCGGCGCGCGGCGCACCCTGGGCCCGGTCCTGCGGCCGCCGTCGGGCAAGCACCCGTGGCCAGACCAGATCGCCCCAGGACGTTCGGGCGCTTCGCGGCCGGACGGCGCCCATCGACCTGACCCTCGTCGAGCCGTTCGTCGTCGAGGTCTCGGCCGACACTGCGTGGTCCGGGACGTCCTGGCGTCATCCGGTGCGGTTCGTCCGCGCGCGCCCCGACGTCCCGCTCGAGGAAGCCCAGCCGCCGGCGGGGCCGCCCGTCGACGGGGTCTGAGACTGCTCGGGTGTTCAAGGTACGAGAGGAAGCCAAGTCAGGGTGTTCAAAGTACGCAACGAACCAAGTCAGGTGTTCAAGTCTGACCTCACCCAAGTCCGGGCGATCGGTTCATCCGCCGGGCTGTTCGCGCTACGCTCGCCCCTGACGACGCCTCGGCGGCTCCCCTGCCTGCCGGGCGTCGTCGTGTCCTGGACGGGCGCACAGCGCGCGGACGGGATCGCTCGTCTACTCGCGTTCGTTCTGCGGGCCCCGCGCGACGCCTCGGCGTGGTGTCGGCCGCGCGCTGGCGCCGAAGCTCGCGGCGCTGCGGGTGCGCGCGGCGATGAGGCTGTGGTCGACGAGGTCTCCCCGCGTTGGAAGCGTCCCTTGTCGGTCTCGACGCGCATGGGCGTGTTCTCGGCCTCGGTCCAGAAACGGCGGTAGCGGACCACGGCCGGGCACGAGGTGGCGAGGGCGGTCGCGGACTCCTGGGAGCGAGAGCGCCCGTCAGGGCCGTTGAAGACGTCGCGGGCGTAGACGCTGGGCACCCAGCGCCCACCGAGCCCTTCCCCGTCACGACGGCGCCCTCGTAGGACTGGCGCCAGCGCTGGGCGATACGGGCCTGGGAGAGCTCGTAGGGCACCTCGACGTCAACGACCTCGACCTCGTACCCCGCAGCCGCCAACTTCTGCCCGAGCTCGACCGCAGGTGCCGGTTTGGACAGCACGGAATCGATCACGACGTTCGTCCCCTCGCGCAGGGCCTCGTCGCGCAGCACGCGCGCCAGGTGTGAGGACTCCTCGTGCACGAGGGCAGCGAGCTCGAGGGGAAGAACGGCTCGCCGGCTTCCTCGCGCTCGCGCACGCCCTCGGGCTTGAGGAACGTCTCATAGCTGCCGTCGGCCAGGGCCTCGCGCAGCAGCTTCTCCTTGAACCGGTCCGCGTCCACGACCAGCCAAGCGTCCTTGTCCAGGCCCAGTACGTTGCCCTGGACGAATCCCTTGCCGCCCCGGGAGGACCGGCCAGGACGATCGCCTTGCCCTCCTGGCGGGCGCCGGGCGTCTCTGCCCGGGCCTCCTCGCGCAGGCGTCGCCACAGGGCGCGACGGCGCGCGGTGGGCTGCTCGACCTTGCCGTCGATGAACCACGCGGGATTGTTCAGCGTGGAGTGCGGTCCGTCCTTGTCCAACGGTCCTCCCGAGCGGGAGAACTCCCGGACGGTCTCCCGGTGGGCCGCGTGCGGGTCATGGTTCTCGATCACCCGGCACAGTCAAACGGGTGAGCGGGTTAGCGTCCACTCTTCGCGGTGAGCACCGCGTCATAGGTCTCGTCATCGATCAGGCCCTCATCGAGCGCGCGCCCGACCTCCTCGAACGTGCCGGGCACCTCCTCGACCAGCCAGTCGAACCCGTCAGTCTTGGCCTGCTCGGCGTACGGCCAGCGCGTGAGCTCCTCGACGAGCTGGGCGCGGTCGATCTGCCCGGCGGCGAACCGCTCGGCGATCTCGTACGGGCTCGCGCCACTGAACCCTCGCGCACGTCGGGCACCTGCCCGGCGGCCTTGAGGGCCTTGTTCACCGCGGGCTGGCTGATCCGCAGCTCCTTCGCGATCTGCGTCTGGGTCATCGTCGCCGCGAGCTTGCGCAGCGTGCGCAGCTCATCGCGCCGGTCCACGTCCTGCCTGTGCCGCAACCGAACTGCGACCGCGACGTCCACGTTTTGGGTCGTCATAGAACCTCCTTCTAATATAACCAAGGCTATATCACTTCAATGCAGACGGCCAGGCCCGCACCATCGTCCCAACACCGTCTGCCCGACTGATCGTCCGAGCTCGGCGGATGGAGCGACCTCACCCGGCGCGCTTCATCCCCACCGCGGCCGAACAGAGCCGTATCCTCCTGGGAGTACTCGAGGAGAGGGAAGCAGTGGCACAGACGAAGGTGCAGACCGAGCAGGTCTTCACGCCGGGCAAGAACACGACGCTGACCTACGTCGAACGCCAGCACGACGGGGCGGCGGAGCAACTTCGTAAGCACATCCGCCGTGGTGGCTTAGTCGTGTCTGTCGTCGGACCGACCAAGATGGGGAAGACCGTTCTGGTGCAGAAGGAGGCCCCTGCCGCCTTCATGATCCACGGCAACGCCATCGCCGAGGTGGACGACTTCTGGGAGCGTTTCGCTAGCTTCCTTGACATCCCCACCTCGACGTCTCGCTCCAAGGTCACCAGCGACCGCAGCAAGTGGGGCTTCAGGTCGAAGCTCTCGCTCTTCGGGGTCAGCGAAGCCGGCGCTGACGTCGGCGGCGAACACGCAGTGGACAAGAGCACCTCCGCGAGCCACACCGTCAACGCCGATCAGGCTGCCCTCGAGGCGGTGCGGGTCATCAAGGAGGCTGGCGGCAAGTTCACGATCGTCATCGACGACTTCCACTTCGTACCGCCAGCAGTACGCAAGTCGCTCGTGCAGGCCCTCGCCGCTCGCCTTTGAGGGCGCCACGATCATCCTCATCACGCTGCCCCACCGGCGCACGGAGACGTCAGATCTTGTCTCGGACATGAGCGGGCGCACAGCGACCGTAGAGGTGAAGCCTTGGGCCGCCGACGACCTCGCGTCCATCGCGACGCTCGGCTTCGCAAGGCTGAATCTGCGAGACCACGGTGACACCCTGGCTTCTACGCTCGCGGATGCGAGCTACGGCAGCCCGCAGATCATGCAGCAGCTGTGCTTGGAGCTGTGCGAGACCGTCAACGACGTCTTCGAGGCCCGAGCGTCCCTCACCCTTCTTGCCCCTCCGGCGGACTGGGCCGAGTTCTACCGTGAACTGCGAGACGACGCCGCGGTCAAGTGGGTAGCCAGGTTCATCGCCGGTCCTGCGGTCCGCGGAAGCAAGCGCAAGATGCACGAGCTCATCGACGGTCGGGAGGTCGACGGCTACCAGGTGATCCTGGCGGCTCTCAGGAGCTGGGGCCGCCTCTCGATCTCACCGTCCCGGAGCTGAACGCTCAGATCGACAGGATGCTCAAGACCTCCCGAGCCGCCCAGCTCGCTGTGGGCGGCAAGCTCACCCAGATGAGCACCCTGGCGTCCAAGCCCTTGTCGGCCGAGCTCGCTGAGACCGAGGACGAAGACGACGAGAACATCCTGGCGGCCGTCGATGACGATCCTGCATCGGGCACTCCGCAGCCGGTCTTCGAGTACATCCCTGGCGCCACGGGAACGACGATCCACATCCTGGAGCCCTACCTGGCGTACACGATTCGTTGGCATCTGGAGGCGTTGCTTCACGAGGCGATGCCGATCCAGAGCACTGGCGACTAGCCTTCCCCACCCTGACGTCTACACCGGGGTGATGCTCGCAAGTTCCCTGCAGGGACCTCGAGCAGCGTGTCGACGTCGCCGGGTGAGGGTAGGTCGGGCAGTTGGTGACGGCGTCGAGCTCGCATGGTGGCAGGGTCCGGGTGGCGATGACCTGGCCGTCGAGGATCCAGGCGATGTCGAGCGGGACCCGGGTGCGGGCCATCCAGACCTCGTGGGGTCCGGGCTTTCGAACGGGAAGAGCATCCCGGTGCGGCAGGGACGTCGTCGCGGTCGCTGAGGCCGGTGCGTTGGGCGTCGGGTGTGTCGGCGACCTCGACGGTGAAGGTCTGCTCGCCGATGGCCACGGTGCTGGCCGGGGTCCCGCACCCGGACAGGAGCACCAGCGCGGCCAGGACACTGGCGGTGCGCCTCACCTCTCGTGACCCGGTGTCCCGTACGTGGTGCCGTAGGCGGCCGGGGCCGGGCGCCTTGGTCTCGCGCTGCTCCCGGTGGGCTCCCCGGCCTGGGGTGGGGCGGGAGGCCTGGGCCAGGCGGATGGTCTGGGCCAGGCGCAGGGCGTCGCTGGTGTGCTGGTCGAACGCGGTGGGGCGGGTAACGATGCGCGAGAACATCTCGCGCAGCGCCTGGGGTCCCCGGCCCGGGCGGCTTCGCTGGCGCGGTCGTTCTCGGAGGCAATGCCTGGCGCCGAGCGGGTAACTCTGTGCCAGTCGATGTCGTGGCCGGACTCGCGGGCCAGGGCCCGCACGAACTCGCGCTGCGCGCGGCCGTTGCCCTCCCGGAAGGGTGCGCCTGGTTCACGGCGTCATACACACCCGCCAGGGCGGTCGCCACCTTCTCCTGCGGGATCCGGCGCAGGTTGTCGGTCTCGCGCAGCACCTCGGCGACCTCGCGCAGGCTGCCGGTGATCTGGGCCCGCGGGGTGAAGAAGCCCGCCTTGCCCTCGAGCACGTGCCCGCCCTTACCCTTGCGGATCTCGATCGTGCGCAACTGGCCCGCCCACTCATAGACGTCCTGAAACAGATGCTGGTGCACGGCCTGCAGTCCCTCGAGGTCATACGTCGCGGGAATGCCGGCCTGGCGCAGGAGAGCGCGCGAACCTCGACGAAGGTGTCTTCGGCTCGGCGGAGGTCGTGGGGTTGTTCGCGCCCACCTTGTTGCGCAGGGTCTGGCCGTCGGCCTGGAGGTATCCGCGGAACCGGTCGGACTCGCTGCCCGTCTCCCAGGGGTTCGCCACGCTCAGCTCTTCTCGGGCAGGTTGAGGTAGGCGCGCGTGCGCCTCATGAGCTCGTCGTGGTCGATCTCTCCGCGCGCGTACGCGTCCTGGATCGCGCGGGCCTCGTCACTGGTGCGCCCGCCCTCGAGCTCGGTGCTCGCCCGGGCCTGGCGCACGTCGTTCTCCCGCAGTGCGCGTTCCTTGTCGCTGATGGCCATCTGGTTCCCCTCTCCTCACCCGCAAACCTAGCGGGATGACGGCGGACCAGGGCGCAACCTCGGGCGCTCATCCGACTTCTCCGGCATGAGCCAGATGAGCGGCGATGATCTCGTCGGTGACCGTCGCAGGGTCCAGATGCTCACTCATCCGGGCCGTGAGGAACGCGGCCGACACGGCCAGGTGAGCGGCAGGCAGGTGCGCGAGCTCGGCGGCGATCGCCCGCACCGCGGCCACCCGGCCCTCGATGTGCTCGAGGTCGGCCGCGGCCAGGTGCTGGTCGACGACCACCTGCGTGAGGTCGTGGGTGCCGGTCAGGGCGGTGGTGAGGTCCTGGCGGCGCCCGCAGCGCAGGTAGTCCGCGGGGTCGGCTCCCGGATGCAAGCGCGCGGCCTGGGCGCTGGCCTGCTCGGTCGGGGCCATCATGGCCCACACCCGGGCTGCGGCTGCCTGGCCGGCGTGGTCGGGGTCGAGCGCGACGACGAGTCGCCCGACGGCGCCGGGGTTGATGCTGCGCAGCAGGTCGAGCTGCTCGGGGTGACGGCTGTCCCGCACGCTGCCACGGGCACCAGGTTTCCCGCGCGCCGGGCGGCCTCGACGTCGAGGGCTCCTTCGACGAGCACGGGCGGGCCCCGGCTTGCAGGGCGCGCACTGCGGGGCGTCGAGCCCGTACAGCACGCGGGTCTTGTCGTAGACGCCCGTGCTGGTGGTGTTGATGTACTTCGCGACCTCGTCGCCGGCATCGGGTGCTCGGCGGGCCGTGAAGCCGAGGATGTTCGCGTGCTGATCGCGGATCGCGAGGACGAGGCGGTCGCGGAAAGCGTCGATGATCTGGCCGCGGGTCGTGCGGCGGGCGACCCCGGCGGCCACGAGCTCGTCGTCGATGAATCCCTTGCGCCGCAGCGCTCCCACCAGGCGCGCCCATCCCGCGGGGCGTAGCCGCCTGGACCCCGCGCAGCCCGCGCTCGGTGAGGTAGCTGCGAGTCCACTCCCCGGCGAGTTCGCCTGATGGCGCCACCAGCTCCACGCGGCCGCGTTCACCTCGAGGATGCGCGTCGTGGTCGTCTGCTCGGTCATGATGTCCCCTTGGGTCGATGCTCTCAGGCGCTCAGCGCGTTGATCTGGTCGAGCCGAAACCCGGACCAATGGGCCTCTCCCGCCACCACGACCGGGGCCTGTAGGTAACCCAGGGCTCGCACGCGCTCGAGGGCGGCAGGGTCGGTGGCGAGGTCGACCACGGCGTACGTGAGCCTTCTTGTCCAGCGCCCTGTACGTCGCCTGGCACTGCACGCATTCGCTGCGGCTGAAGACCGTGACCTGGATGCTCTGGGTGCCCATGATGTTGCTCCTCCACGTCGTTTTCGGACCGTCCCTGCAGCGAGGCTTTGGCCGGTAGGGACCGGGATAGGCACCCGCAGGGCGCTCACTGGTGAGCGAGGCGGGATGCCCGGGCGGGTGGGAAGTTCCTGGCGGGCGGGGCGAGCGCAGCGAGTGCAGCCAGGAAGTTCCCACCCGGCCGGGTCGTAGCGCAGCGGAGCCCGCCTTGCCGGTCCGGGGCCCCGGCCACACTCGACGCCAGGGACGGACCGAAAGAAGAAGGATGCTTGTGCAGTCGCGGCCTCGGCCGCGCCGGTGTCGGGCGGGTTCCGTCCCCGCCCGACCGTTGTTCACGCCGGCAGCAGCACGTGCGCCCCGTGGGGCCGGTGTGCGCTCAGCACGGGCTCGGCGTCCTCGCGCTTGCGCGCAGCTGCACGCCGTGCTCTGCGAGGAAGGTGCGGTGCTCGTCCCAGACCCGCCCGACCGTGCCCTTGCCGACGTTCATCCGCTCGACGATCGCCCGCTGGGAGCACCGCTCGATCGCCAGAGCCAGGATCTGGCGGTCTCGCTCGCTGATCCCTTCGGGGTAGCCGACGGGCGCCCGACCGGTGACGACCTCGCGGACACGGGCCGCAGCCACGACCGGGGCAGGCAGCGGGCGGGATCCGGCGCCTCGCCCACAGCGCGGGTTCGGCCGGGGCAACCGTGGCAACGACCGGCGCGGGCGCCTCCGCGACGACAGGAACCGTCGCGGCGACCGGCGTTGCGACGGGTGCCGGGACGTCCTCGCGGGCGCGGCCACCGCGACGGTGGGGCGGCGCGTGCGCTTGTGGGGCACGGTCAGCAGGTGAGCGAGCCCTGCCCCGAATGCCAGGACCAGGACCGGGATTCCGGAGACGGCGACCACGACCTGCCACGGCGCCTGCTCGATGCCGCGGGAGGCCAGCAGGTGGTAGACCACCTGGCCGCCCCAGCCGAGCGTCAGAGAGAACAGGGAGGACCACTTGGCGAAGGTCCGGGCCTTGGAGTTGATGCGCCGGCGGGTGAGCCACGCCCCGAGGGCGTAGGCGGCGTAGACCTCCATGCCCAGCGGCAACGTGATCGCCAAGTTCACCGTGAGACCGCTCCCGATGCCGGGCAGGAGATTGACCGGCCCGAACCCGCACATGAGCCCCAGGGCCACCCAGCCGCCCCAGATCGCAACGAAGGCGGACCCGCTGAGGATCATCACAGGCCAGCGCGGGTAGCTCGCGACCTCGTCGCCCTCGTCGTCGCTCTCGGGCAGGATCACGTCGGCGACCTTGGCCCGGGCCCGAGACACCTTGCCCCAGAGATCCCGGTCCTTCTTCTCACGACGGGGCGCGGGGGCGGCTGGTGCCCATCCTCTCGGGGTGGGGCGCGGCGGTGGGCTCGACGATGAGCGGGGCGGGGCTGGGGCCCGTGGTGCCCCGGCGCTTCCTCTCGCGTCGTGCCTCGACCGGGCGCAGCGCGGGGCTCGGATCCTTCTTGCCCCGACGCCATGGCCGACGAGGCGGGGCGGGGTGGGGCGCGTGCTCGGTGGTCGTCACGATTCCTCCATTTATCAGAACGTATGCGTGCGAGTTTAGCAGAAACGGGACGCCTTCGTGCTGTTAGCGTTGTTCCATGAGCAAGGAAGACGAGCAGGGCGGGGCGCGGCTGGGGCACGACCCTGGGCCCGGTCCAGGCGGGCTGTATGACGTGGCCCGGTTGGCTCAGCGCCTCGGTGTCGAGCGGTCCTCGATCCGAAGCGCTCGGCACCGCGGGCAGACTGGATGCCCGAGCCGGCTGGAACTCTGAACGGCGGGCCGGTGTGGTTCGCACGGTCGCTCGAGGGATCGAGGACCGTCGTCGGGGGCCTGGGCGTCCGCGGACGTCGTGAGCTACGGGGCGCTGGGCGTCTCGAGGCCGGAGATGTCGGCGGCGCCGAGCCATGAGTCGAGGGTGCGGCGCGTGATGCCGGCGGCCTCGGAGAGCTCCTTCTGGTCCAGATGTCGCCGGCGTGGATCCCGAGCACGGCGGCGCGGAGCAGCTGGCGTCGGTTGGCGTCCTCGATGCTGGGGCGTCCGGTGGGGCGTGGGGCGCCGTCGGTGAGGATGGGCAGCAGCCGGGGGCCGTGGGTGGCGTACCAGGCGGCGGCGAGCACGGTCTGATCGTCCAGGTTCTCGCGGACGTAGTCGCACAGGCGGGCGGTGACGGGCACGAGTCCAGGGCCGGATGCGTGGGCGAGCCATGCGGCGACCAGGCGCGCGGGGCGCGCCCGGTGGGTTGGGGCTCGAGGTCCTTGAAGGCCTGGCGCAGGTCGAGGGCGCCCTGCATCCGGGTGTCCCAGTCCCACGAGCTGATGGCTGGGGCGGCCTGGACCAGGGCACGGGTCCAGGGCTCTTCGTCTGCCCCGGGTGGTCCGGCGCGGCGATGCGCAGGGCGTGGGCGGCGACCTGGCGGCTGATGCGAGACGGCGAGACGCCTTGTATCCGGTGCGGATACGGGCCTGCCCGCCTCGGCGGCCGCCCATGCCCCATCGTCGTCAACCGGCGGGGCGGCAGCGGACCGGCCGAGCGCAAGCACCTCGAAGATCGGGGCGGCGTACTGCTCGGGCAGAGGTTCGGTGCGTCTGGTCGTCATGGTTGTCGTCCTTGGTGCGGTGGCGGTACTGGTGCCCCGCGCCGGAGGCGGGGTGTGGGGGCGGCAAGTCCCCACGGGAGGTGCACCATCGTGCCCCGGAGTACGGGGCACGATGGGGCACGTGCCGGGCGGGCCTCGTGACCCCGCCCCGGTGAGCCCTCCTCGTCGAGGGTGCTCGCCGTGGCGAGCTGCGCGGCGGTGCGGTGGTCGGTGACCGAGTGCCAGGGGCGCGGTCGGTCCATGAGTAGCCGGTTTCCACGCTCACGGTCTTGGCGTTGGCCCGCGCGACTCGACGCCAGTAGCCGCCGATCTTCACCGCGTCGCCCTTGGCGACGTTGTGCCGGCCGTAGTCGGTGGCCGCGCCGGTGGCTACCTGCTCGCCTCGGATGCCTTCCCAGTAGGCGAGCTTGTCGCGGGTCTCGGCGATCACCGGCTCAAGGCGACGGCGCGCGCTGCCCTCTCGTCCTCGGTCGCGGAGTGGTATCCCGTTTCGGGGTCGAGCACGGGCTCGGTGAGGCGCCGCTCGAGCTTGCGGATCTCGGCGGCGAGGGTTTCGATCCGGTTCCCGACGGTCACGGGGCTGTACCGGGCTCCGGTCGTCATGGTCGCTGTCGTGGCGGCGGCCTGTGCATCGTCGGCCTCGCGCTGGGCCTCGACGGCGGTCCCGAGCGTGGACCAGGCGCGGGCGATGTCGCGGCGGTGGCGCCCTCGGAGTGGTGGCCGATCTTGACCGGCTCCCCGCCGTCGGGCAGGCGGTCGACGGCGGCCTCGTGCCGGGCGTAGGCGGCCTCGGCGGCGCTGGTCTTGCGGTCTGCCTTCGCGGCCATCGCTTCGGCGCGGTCGTCCTGGCGGGCAATCTTGTCGGCCTCGACATCGGCGGCCGGGCGGGCCGTGTCGTCGATGGAGAGCTCGACGTCGTGACCGGCCTCGCGCAGCACAGCCACCGTCGCGCGGATGACTCGCACCTTGACGGCGCGGTCGCGCGACTGCGGGACGAACCGCGCGCCCAGGGCGCGGCTCCAGCGCCACCCGCTGGCCTTGAGGATGGTGTTGGTGTCGTCGCCGCGCTCGGTGCCCTCGATGAGGGTTCCTTCTGCGCGGGTGTGGGTGATGGTCAACATGGGTGGTGCTCCGTTCTTGCCAGCCTGGGTGGCCGGATTTCCGGCCATTTCTCGCCCTTGCTGACATCTAAAGTATACCTCAACTGACCGCACATGTGCACTTTATAAGTGCCCCATCTGCCCGTTTCGGACGGGGCAGATGGGGCGAGGTGGGCTAGTTCTCGATGCGGTCGTGCAGGGGAAGGCGTAGGGAACACCGCCGTCGGGGAAGCCGGGGGCGGCGTCGGCGACGATGAATGCTCCTGAGGCCTTCCACTTGTAGTGGATCGCCTCGTCGCCGTAGGGCTGGACGTAGGTGTGGGTCTCGATCGTGTGGAGGAACTTCCAACGGCGGGTGACCAGGACGACCGGGGCGCGGCCGTCGGCGGGCGGTGCTCGCCGGGGCAGAGGTAGATCTCGTGGCGGGCGGTGCGGGCGATCGGGGCGGCGGTGCCGGTGAGGGGCGCAAGGGTGAGCATCTGGGGCTTCTTCCGTGAGGGCGGGCGGAGCTGTGCCCCGTGGGTTCGGGCTGGCGGGCGCCCGGCCCGCTGGGACCGGGCGCGGGGCGCGCTCAGCGCTTCGTGCGCAGCCCTTCGGCCGCGTCGGCCGCGATCTGGCGGGCCGTGGTGATGAGGTCCAGGTGCTCGGGTTGCAGGACCGGGTGCGGGTCCTGAGCGCTCGGGCGAAGTGCACGACGTCGAGGCGGGCGGCCTCGAGCGTGTAGATATCACCCTCGTAGGGCTCGTAGGGTGCCGGGTTGCCGATGACCTGGATCGCGTAGGCGACGACTCCGGTCGCACGGTGCGCCGTGACGGCCTGGTTGAAGAGCGCGCGCACGGGGAGGAAGATCGCCTCGGCGCGGGGTCGTTGTAATGGAGCTCGGCGGCGTCGATGTCGACCCACGCGCGGCGCACGTTGTTTCCGGTGGCGTAGACCTTGGTCTCGGTGTTCTCGCGGTAGCAGGTCTCCTCGACCTTGGCGGCGACGTCGCGGGCCTGGGCGATGGTGAGTGCAGGCATGGTGACCTTCCTGCGTGGGAGGTGGGTGGCCCGGTGTCCCTGACCATTTTCGCCCCTCCTGGCGTCGTAATCACCGCCCGCGTGGGGCCCCGGGCGCAACCCGCGGTCCGGCCCGACGGCGGGGCTCGTTGCCCGGATAGAGCGACGAAGGAGCGCCGGGCGGCGAGTTTCGACGGCGGGCCGGCGACGAAGTCGAGCGGGTTGAGCAACGGGGTGCGCGGGCGATGATGGAGAGCCAGGAGGGAAGAAAACCCGCGCGCAGCGCGGCAACAGCGCCGCGCAGCTACGAGCACCCGCGACGAAGTCGCGAGCACGGGTGCGGGACACCGCCCGCCCCGAGCGCAGCTCGGCACAAGACAACGCCTCCGCGCCGACGGCGTCAGGGAGGTGGGCAGTCTCGTCGGGTGAGTGGGTGGTCTGAGCACTCGAGAGCTCGGCGCCGTGAGCAGCGTAGGCACCCTCGAGTACCACCATCGCCCCGCCCGCCAAAACAACGGCGCCCCACACCCGTTGGGGTGCAGGGGCGCCGCAAGGGTGGACCTACAAAACTTCCATGTGACTGACGACGAGACATCCGCCTACCCGCGAGAGCGAGAGCTCGGTCTTGACAAGCGGATCTTCGATGTTTGTCACGGCCTCGCCTCCCCTTCTGGTAGGACACTCCCGACACGTCGAGCTCCACAGAGACCTGAACAGGCGACCGATCAACTGACGACACCACATCGACAGAATTGACGATTGTCGCTCCCGTTTGAACGATCTCGGCGGTGCGGAAGAAATCGATCTCCCCTTGGATGGTCTCAGCGGCCTGATCGTCACTCAGGGCCATCACTCTCGCTGTCGCCTCTGCTGAGTAGCCGCTCTGCGCCATCGCGTCGATGCGGCCGTAGTACTCTTCAACCAGAACGGCAGGTTCATCGAAGCACCCGTCCCTCGGCTCAGAGGACGCAACCGAACCGCAACCCACCACCAGGGTTAGCGGAATTACGAGAACGGAACCAGTAATGAAGATTGACGACAACTTCTCTTTGAGAGTCGGCGAACACCGGCTAGTTGTCCGACGCCGCGAAGGTTCCGACACGGTATTTGACGCCACCTTTCTAGACCCACTCCCTTCAGGCCCTGGAGGCTTCACCGTATCTGCAACTGTTGCACCTGCGGACACAACCGAGTGGGATGATGTTTCAGAGGTCATTCGGAGCACCGCAGAAACCCTCATTCAGGAGTATGCCGACAAGTCAGAGACGGACTAGTTGCATCCCAGGTTCGTGGGAAGGAGAAGGTCTTGTTGATCCAGTCGGAAATACCGATCATGTCCACGTCGACCCAGGACTGGAAGGTGTGGGTGGCGCTGCTAGAGCAGTTGTAGTGCCCCACGGCCCAGCTTCCGCTACCCCAGGCTCCACTCGCGAGCGTCTTCTTGCCGAGCGTTCCCACGTCGACGAAGATCCCGACGACGTTCTTCTTCATGATGCCGACCGTGATTGCGGCGTGGGTTGCACTACAGTTGCCGTTGATCCAACCGCCGTGAGACTGCACCGCCAGGTTGCCAGACGTCGAGGAGATGTGGGCGTAGTCCACTTTTCCGTAGGCCGTACAGATGGCCTTTGCCCCGCATCCGTCGTGACGGTTGCTTCCTGCTGCTGGACGAAACTCCCGTCCTCTTGGGCGACCGCTGGCGCCGGGGCTGGGGCCGGTGCCGGCTCGGCCGCGCCCGCGCTAAGTGGTGCTCCGACTGCGAGAACGATGGCAGCGGCGGCCACCATCGAGATTCTCCGCATCCTTGCGGTCACGTATTGATCCATGCGCTTCATTGAGCAATCCTTCGCTTCCCCTGCGAGCGTTTCTCGCGTGTAGGCAGAGCGTAGAACAAGCTCGACGATTGCGCACTCGGTGCCGCAATTCATGTCGCCGCTGCGCCGATTGACCGGAACGAAAACTCTAAATGTATCACTTGGAAATCGACTCTTGGTCACTACGACACACGGGGCCGGGGTCGGGGATCAGGACCAGGCGTCCGAGCTCGAGGCCGGCTTGGGCGGCGGCGAGCATGCCGAGGGTGGGGGCGCCGACGATCGCGCTCCACTCCCTGACTTGTGGTCGGTGGCGAGGATCGCAAGCAGGAGGGCGTTCGAGCCGCGGACCGAGGTCAGTGCCCCACGGGGCAGGCGACCCTCGGGCAAAAGGGTGGCGAGCGGACGGCCCTGGTTCGGCTGGTCGACGTCGATGGGTGGGGCGGTCTCGGTGACGCCGGCCTTGAGCTCGGCGGAGCGCAGGACGGCGCGCGCGAGGGCCAGCGCATCGGCGCCCACTACACCATCCCTTCGAACATGCGTTCGATTCTAGGGTGTTTCGTCGTACGCTCTGGCCATGGGTGATCGGCGTTCTGTGGGGGCTGACGGCCCGGTTCCACCTGAGCTGGAGCCGGGGCTGTGGCGGCGGCAGCGCCGTTGAACTACGAGCAGCCGCCTGGGGTCCCTGTCCGTCCGCAGGGCGATCTTCCGGTGATCGTGCGGCTGCTGTGGTCGACGCATGAGGAGCTGGTGCCCGCGCGTGCGATCCGGTGGACGTCGTCGCACGTGATGGTGATGGTCAAGGCTCCGGGCGCGCGGCGGGGCGCGGACGAGCTCGTAGTGTGGCTGCGCGCGATCGACGTTTACCGGACGCTGCCCGGCGACCTCGCCCCGACTCCGCCCCGGCCGCCTAGGGTCATTTGGTCGCGCCCGCACTGCGGGGATCGAGGGCGCCCAGGGTAATTTAGGGCGCTTTGGGGCGTTCTTGCAGGTCAGGCCACGTGCATTCAGGGGCGCCCGCAGTCTGCCCCATGGTGGCGGTCATCCAGCGGGAGCCGGGGCGCACGGGCCGGAAGCCGTGCGCGGCGTACTTGGTGACGAGCTTGTGGTTCGCGGCTCGGAGCCGGACCGTTGCCCCGGCGGCAGGGCGGCCGTGAGGTGGTCCATGATCGTGGGCAGGCCGGCGCCGTTGGTGGTGCTGGCGACGGCGCTGAGCGTGAAGTCGGCTCGAGGTGCGGGGCCGTCCTCGCGCCCGAAGCCTGCACCACGGACCAGGGCCACGCCGAGCACGAGCAGCAGGAACCACGTTCCGAGCAGGATCTGGGCCGCGTTCGGGGAGATGAGCAGGCTCGCGGTCGCCAGGGTGAGCAGCACGGCCAGGATGAGCAGGGAGCAGGCGAGGACGGGCCGCGGGCGCGGATCCCGGTCGGTTCGATCGCGGCGACGGTGACGTGCTCGTGGTGGCGGAAGGCGGCTGGAGGGTGAGAATCGTCGCCCACAGGGGCCAGAGCGCGACCGCTCGCAGCCGCAGGCTGCCGTTCGTGCGGTTGTGGCCGGCGTACTTGGTCGCGAGGGTCCAGGCGGTCGGCGCGATGTCGCCGGGTCGGATGCGTTCCATGCTGTGCTCCATTCTCGAGGCCCCGACGTCGGGGCGCTGTCTCCTTCACCGGTGGAAGGTGCCGGGGAGCTGGGTTCTGTGACGAGCGACTTTCGTGACATCGACGCCGGGGCGCGGCCGGGCGTAGGCGGGGTCTCGGGGACGGCAGTCCCCGGTGACCGCCGGCCCTCGATGGGCGGCGGTCGCAGCTGGCGCGTGGTGGGCCGGTGGGCCGGGTTTCCCAGCCCACCGGCGGATGGTGGGGTTACTTCTTGTCGCGGACGATCTGTTCGACCTCGGAGAGGTCGTATCCCCAGGTCTCGATGATCTGGAAGTACTCGGTGGTGCGCGCGCTGGCCTGGCGCCAGGTGTGGGTTCCGGTGCTGCCCTCGATCGCAGCGAGGATCAGGACCAGGGTGATGACCTGGGCGCGGGCAAGGCTGGCCTTGGCGGTCAGGGCGTCGAAGTCGGCTCGGGGCGGTCCGTACTGGCCGCTGACGAGCTTGAGGCCCAGCCACTGCGCGGCCAGGGCGTGGCGCTTGTCTGCGGCCTTGGAGAGCAGGTAGACGTCGCTGACCAGGAACCGGGTGACGAACTCAGCCGCGCCCTTGGGCGCGGTCTTGCGGGCGGCAAACGCCGCCAGCCACTCGCGCCGGACGGTCTCAGCGCTGCGCCAGGCCTTGTTGTTCTCGATGACTTCGCGGCGCGCGCGCGCATTCTCATCGACGGGGCCTTCTCAGCGGTGGGCGCGTCCGGGTCGGCGGAGGCAGCGGCCTTGAGGTGGTTGTTCGTCTTCGGGTCGGTGCAGACGAACACCGCGACGGGGTCGCCGTCGCGGTCGATATAGGCCGCGTGCCCGGCGCAGGATGCGTGCGTAGTGGGCGACAGGGCTGCCTTCTCGCCCTTGTTCCGCAGGGTGCCGACCTCCTTGTAGGTGGGCTTGTCGTAGTAGCCGCCCGCGCGGGCGATGATCCTCACGCCCTGCTCGGTCAGCGACTGCGTGACCACGGCAACCGCAGCGGCCTCGGCCCGCTGGTCGCGGATGCGCTGGGCCGTGTGGGCCAGGCCGCCCCACGAGCGCCCGACGTTGCGGACCAAGGTCGCTGTGGCTTCCTCGTCGTCCTCGAACTCCGCGAACAGGGCGGCTTCTTCGAGGGTCAGGTCGTGCTCCCCAGCGCGGCCGTGGCCGCTGCGGAGCCTGCAACGGTGATCCCGGCCTGCACGGTCTCCTTGGCCACGCCGCGCTTCTTCGCGATCTGCTGGGCACTGACGCCGAGCAGGGCCAGCTGCTGGTAGGCGGCGGCGCGGTCGGCATCGTCCATGTCGCGGCGGTCGTCGTTCTCGGCCATCTGCTCAAGGATGCGGCGGGCCTGGTCCTCGTCGCCTTCCACGATCCGTGCGGGGATCGTGGCCAGGTCGGCCTCGATCGCGCCGAGGGTGCGGCGCTGACCGGCGCGCACGTGCAGCCCGTCGGCGGTGCGCTGGACAAGCACGGGCATCAGTACCCGTGCTCGCGCAGCGACGCGAGGAACTGTGCATCCAGGTGGGCCTCGGCGCGGACGTTGGCCTCGATGAGGAGCGTGCGGGGTCGAGGTCCGCGAACGTCGTGGACACGGCGGGGGTGTCGGTGGTGGTCGTCATGGGTGGTGCCTTTCCGCTGGGAGGTGGGTGGCCCGGTGTCCCGGACCTTTCGCCCCTCCTGGCGTCGTAATCACCGCCCGCGTGGGGCCCCGGGCGCAACCCGCGGTCCGGCCCGACGGCGGAGCTCGTTGCCCGGATAGAGCGACGAAGGAGCGCCGGGCGGCGAGTTTCGACGGCGGGCCGGCGACGAAGTCGAGCGGGTTGAGCAACGGGGTGCGCGGGCGATGATGGAGAGCCAGGAGGGAAGAAACCCGCGCGCAGCGCGGCAACAGCGACCGCGCAGCGTCCAGCACCCGCGACGAAGTCGCGGGCACGGGTGCGGGCACCGCCCGCCCGAGCGCAGCTCGGCACAAGACAACGCTTCTCCCGGGTGCAGCACGGCGCCCCTCCCACCGTCGAGGGTGGAAGGGGCGCCGGTGAGGATCTGCTGGCTAGAGATCGGTGGGTTCACCGGCCCGCGGCCGGTACAGCTCGAACGCGACCGCTGGCCGAACGGCAGGCAAGGTGGCGGCCAGGTGGTCCTCGAACGTCTTGGTGGCGACGTAGTCGATGGTGACAGTCGTGTGGTGCAGGTCGATCATGTGTGGCGCCCTTCTGAGATGCGATGACACCCGCGACGAAGTCGCGGGCACGGTGCGGGGCCCGCCCCGAGCGAACCCTGCGCAGCACGACACCCCTATTCGCTTGAGTTCTAGTGGGCGTCGCGCGCCTTGTACGCCTCGTCCAGCGCGAGTTCGACTCCGCGGTTGACCACGTCCACGATCTGCACGCGGTTCTCCCGGCAGTACGTGCGGAGTTCCTCGAGAAGAGGGTCACGCAGCGCGGTCGTGAAGGGGATCATCTTCTCGCGTGGCTGCTCGACCGGGACGACGGGCTGCGTGAACCGGCGAGGCCGCTCGGGCGGAGCCTCGGTGGCCGCCGCCCAGCTGCGACGGGGCCTCCTCGGCTGAGGTCGGGACCACCTTGACCACCCGCTCTGGCTCCTCGTTGCCCGCAATGATCGCGGCAGGCTCCTCGACGGGGTCACGCTCTTGACCTCGCGGCGTGGGATCGGTCGTCCAGCCATCACGCACTCTCCTTCGCGGCCATCATCTCGGCCACCATCTCGTAGCAGGAAGCGAGGCGACGCCAGCCGCTCCCCGGGCTTCGTATAGGGACTCACCGAACGCGGCCATGCCAGCGGCAGCGGCGAGGCGAGGGATACGGACCTCAAACACTTCGCCCGGGTACGTCTCTTTGAGCTCCGCCCACCGCTCACGGTGCTCAGTTCGTCTGTCCTCGTAGGCGTTGAGGATCGCCCCACCGAAGCGGAGATCCGGGTTCAGCAGGCGCGAGCGCTGCACCTGGCTGGCCGTCTCGATGTACTCCCCGATGCCGTCGAAGGACCAGGCCTCGGGCATCGTCACGGCGTAGTACCAGTCCGCCAGGACCAGGCCGTTGATCGGAATGAGGCCGAGCTGCGGGGGCAGGTCGATCAGGACGACGTCGTAATCCTCCAGAGCCCCGGCTGCCGCGTTGCTGAGTCGGTGCTGCGGGGCCACGAGGTTCTGCGTGTCCAGCATCGAGATGGCCTTGTGGCCCGGGATGACGTCGATGCCTGACCAGGTGCTCTTGGTCACGACGCCGTCGAGCGCGCCCGGCTCGTCGTCGTGCATCGCGTCGTACACGTTGACCCCTCGTACCCGGGCATCAGCGCCCGCGTCGCGTTGGCCTGGGGTCAAGGTCGAGGACGGCCACTCGCTTGCCTTGTCTGGCATCTGCGGCCGCGAGACCCAGGACGGTCGTCGTCTTGCCCACGCCGCCCTTCTGGTTGCCGAACGCTCGGTATGTCGTCATGGCACCCATCCTTCCAGCCGTCCGTCCCCTGTAAAGGTTCCAGCCTGGCGTGTCACCTTGGCACCCTCCAAGGTGGGCGGCTTGGAACCAAGGTTGGCGCCAAGCCGCCTGGCTGGGGTATGTCCTGGGGCCAGCCCCGGCACCTGCCGGGGCGCCAACCTGGCACCCGCCCGACTTGGGTGGCAACCACCTTGGGGTACACCCGGCTTGGCTTCCGGAGAGGGTGTAGGAATGTGGGCTAGGTCAGTTTGCGATGTCGACGAGGGTCCATCTCGCGACAGCGTCGTCTGGAGGCCACCACCAGTCGGCGTCGGTGATCTCGCGGGGGTTCGTGGTGTCGTCGTGGCGGGCGAGGTAGCTCTGCCAGGTGGCGCGCTGGGTGGCGTAGCGGCGGAGCTGGGCCACGACGGCCTCAAGTACTCCTAGGTGCTCAGCGACCCGCAGGAGGAGGTCTGCATGGGGAGGAGGCCAGAGTCAGTTCGTTCGAGGAGGCCCCAGGCGGTCAGGAGGTCGACGGCCTCGTGGACCGCGCGGCGGGAGATCCCGGTGACAGCGACCAGGTCGCTGATGGTGTTGGCCCGGTCTTGCTCGACGGCTTCGAAGACCAGCGCTGCGACGTGGCCGAGCTCGCGGAACGCCGGGCGCAACGCGTGCGCCTTGCCCTTGTCCCATCGCAGGCCAAGGGCGGTTTCCACGAGGGCTTGGGGAGTGTCAGTGCGTACAGATCTGCGTTCTCGCCGCGGGCCTCCTCGAGCCTGTCGATCCATCCGGCCGCGGTCAGCTGGTGGAGCAGGACGGACACGGTCGAGTGGTCCAGGCCCGTGGCCACGGCCAGAGACCGGGTCCCGAAGGCGACGTACCGGGTACCCGCCTTGTGGGCCGCCTCTCCGAGAGCCCGCAGAAGGAACCTCGCTCCATACCAACGACGTCCTGGGAAGACTGACTGTTCAGAGGTCCGTAGTGCCGCGCGCCAAGTGCGAATAAAGCCGTGCTCGTCCTCGCCCACCTCGGGCGGGAGGGCACCCCTGTGACTTATGGACGCTTGTGTTGGATCTGTGCACAGTGTCATTCCCGCTGGTCAGACTGGGTTCCTCGATGAGATGACCTACGAGTGCCTGGGCGCGGCGCCAGTCGCGCGCCAGGGCCTGCGGCGGTGGCCGGGGAGTAGCGGGCGAACAGGCCCGCAAGGCCCGGCCAGCGGCCGTCCTCGAGGCGGACGGCAACGTCGGCGAGGGTCCATCGGGCACGTGCTGCGCCGGCGAGCACGGCTTGGCGGGCCTCGGAGTCGGATGGGTAGCGACTGGCGTCGTAGATCCCGTCTCGGGCGATGCGGGTCAGTCGGGGTGCGAGGCCGTGCAGGTGCGTTTGAGGGAGCTCGTCAGCGCCGACTGGTTCCGCTTCCTGGGTGGCGCGCCAGGCGGTGATCTCCTCGGTCAGGGCCGAGTGGATGCGCTCGAGGGTGCGGGGAGTTGCCACGCATGAGGACGTCGACGGCCGCGTTGAGGGTCATCGTGAGCTGCTGGTGGCCGCCGGCCTTGTGGGCGGCGCCGGGGTACGGATGCACCCTGAGCGCAGCGACCGATGGGGCTGGCGTCGAGCGAGGCGAACATGGTGGCCAGTGCTTCGACGATCTCGCGGGCCCTGCCGTGCTCAAGGGGCTTGGCCAGGGGCACGTAGATGTGGCGGCCACCGCTGGGGAGATGTCGGTGACAATGCGCGCGCCAGCATCGGTGAGCCACGTGGACAAACGCAGCGCGTCGGCGTCGACAAGTGCGCGCCCTCCGGGGCCCACGTCGAGGTCCAAGCAGAGGGCGCGGCATGTCCCGTCGTCACCGTAGATGCGGACCGCGGCCGGCGAGGAAGGCAGCGCGCGGGTCAGGGGACGTTCATCGCGCCCTCGGTACTCGATCCCTGCGCGTCGAGGGCGTCCGATCCTCATCCGGCGCCGCACGCCGCCTCCAAGCCGTTCAGCGCAAGCAGCCCACGCCGCCGGGCGCGCTCGACATCGAGCGCCTCAACCGGGACAGGTAGGGATGAATCACCCGCGACACGCCGCGTCGGGCGTGCGCCGGGCTGGGCACCCGCCGCGTCGGTGGTTATGATGGTCTCCAGACGCTAGGACGCACCACGGTGCGTCAACCGGAACCCTTCACCGTTCGCCGCCAAGCTGTCAGGTGATGGGCTTCTGAGCTAGGCCCGCCCTACGGGCGGGCCTTCTTGTCTTTCCTACGCAGTCTTGAGGTCGAGTCCTTCCTGCTGCGCCGCCACCATGCGGGCGGCCGTCAGGATCGAGCTCGATGCGCTTCGCGATCTCCTCAAGCAGGACCGGAAGCGGCACGCCAGTAGCGTTGGCCACCTGGTCGTAGAAGGCCTTGGCCTCCTTGGAGATCCCACGCGCGTACAGATTCGTCACATTCTCGGGGTCAAGTGATCCCCAAGCCCGCCGTCCTCGCGTCGCCGTCGTGTGTGCCATGTCGCAGACACTAGCGATTGCGATTGCCGAAGGCGCGGACATGCATGGGCGTGTCGCGATGCATCTTTGCCCGGAATTTCGTGATCGTTCGTGCACGGTCGCGAGGATGCGTGGCCATTCAGGCATGCGTTCGGCTGTGCTCACAGGCCGCGCGCGACGGCGGCGCCTGCGGCGAGCCAGGCCCGGCGGGTGGCAGGCCGCAGGGAGCCGTAGCGCAGGGTTCCGTCGACCATCGCGGGATCGAAGGGGATGGTGACGACGTCGCGGGCGATCGCCTGGTATCCGTTGGCCACGCGGTCGACTTCTGCGCGGGAGGACTTCTCCTCGGCCTGGCTCACGACAGCAACGGCGCGAGCGGCCAAATTGGCTGACCGCTCGTCGCGCTCGCCCAGTGCTTCGAGGAGTAGAGCGCCGGCCTCGGCGATGTCGGCACGAGTCGTCGTGGCGACGACGAGCTGGTCGGCGTGGTCGATCATCCGTAGCCACATGGGGTCGCTCTCGTCGTTGCCGGAGTCGATGAAGACCAGCCGGTAGTACTTGCTGGCGACGCTGTGGATCGCGTCGACGTCCTTGACGCCCAGGCGCTGCTGGTCGGCCAGCATGACGGGCTGCGAGCGGAGAACGTCGAATCGGTCGCGGGTCTGGTGGTGTACATAGTGCGCCAGGTCGGCGGACTGGGCGCTGGTACTGAGCAGGCGATCGGTCTGGGGAAGCATATCGAGCAGAGTCGCCTCGTGAGGGCCCTGCTCGGTGCGCCAGCCAAGCGTCCCGCGCGTCTGGTTGTTGTCCCAGGCGAGGACGCCGGCGCCGCCGTAGCGGGCGAAGATCGCGGACAGCAGCACCGTCGTCGGGGTCTTGCCAGCACCTCCCTTGCCGTTGACGACGGCGATTGTGCGGGGTCCGGGCCAGTGTTGGCTGACGGCGTGCTCGTCGTCGCGTTCGCGACGTTCTTCCTCGCTGGGGTTCAGGCGGATTCCGACCTTCGCCAGAGCACCGCGGATCCCCTTGGCTGCGGGCTCCTCGACCTGCTCACGAACGAGGAAGGACTGGCGGACCTCTCGCCGGGTTGTGGGCTGGGGTTGGTTCTCACGAACCCACCACTCGGCTCCATCGGGAGCGTTGTGCTCGAGGGGCTGCTCACCGGACCCGGTTCGGGCGAGACGTCGGGCCCTGCATCAGCCGCAGGTGCCGCTTCCGGCGCAGCTGTGGCAAGGGCTTGACGGCCCGCGTTCCGCGGGAGGGGCCGCAGTGTCCGCGTCAGCAGCCACCGTGCCGTCTGGGTGGACGATCAGCGGCCAGTCACCGTCAGGACTCGTCGTCGCGACGCGTACGGGGCGGCCGACCTTCTTGGCGGTCGCCGCGACGGTCTCGATGACACTGTTGCGCGCCTCTTCGAGGCTGTTGGTTTCGAGGGCATGCGAGGTGCCGTTGATCGTCACCTCTCCGGTTCCATCCTCGCGGATGATTGCATCAATGTGGGGCCAGGTGGGCACGGTCGTGGTTGTCATGGCTCTCTCCTGTTGCTAGCCGAGCTTGATCCCGACCTCGGCCATGAACGGCTCGGGGTCGACGGGCTTTCCGTTGAGGTGGACTTCGTAGTGCAGGTGGCATCCGGTCGAGTTTCCGGAGGACCCGGTGCGTCCGATCTGCTGACCTGCGACCACCTTGTCTCCGACGCTGACCAAGATCCCGCTGCGGTACATGTGGAGGTACTTGGTCTTGATGTTGTCGCCGTGGTCGACCGTGATGATCCCGGTCCCGTCGGACACAAGGCGGCGAAGATGACCGTGCCCGCTCGCGCAGACCAGATCGGGCCGTTACAGCTGCCGGCCGCAAGGTCGGTGCCTGCATGTAACCGGAGCTGCCCGTGGTTGATCTGCCCAGGGTTGGACCTCATGCCGTACTTGCTCTTGACCGGTCCTGCTCCCGGGTGGCCCATCCACCATCGTTGACCTGGCCGGGGAGGGTTGCCCTCCCTCCCCGGCACACACCTGGTTGCCGTTGCCCGCGCTGAGCCCGGTGTCGACGCCGGACAGCTGCTCGACCACGGCCACCGCGGCGTCCCAGTACTTGGCGTAATGGAATGGGTTCGCGTTGCGCTGGGTGCGGTGTGCAACGCCCGTAGGCTCGAGCGAGTCGCGGTTCTCGACCTTCATCATCGCGGTGAAGAACTTGGTGGAGGAGATGTACGGGTCCATCACTTCGTCCTGGGTACCCCAGCCCAAGCACCACTGTTGCTGGAAGAGCCCCAGCGAGCACGTGAGCGTCCCGTCCGGATTGGTGACCCGTGCAGGTCGTCGCCGTAGGTGACGTTCACCAGGCTCGATTCACCCATCGCCGTCATGACGCCGATGGTCTGGTCGCGGACGCCCAGTCCCAAGTCGGCTCCGGCCTTGAGGATGTAGGCAGCGTTGACGAGCTGCTCGCCGCTGTATCCCGCGATCGGTCCGGCAGGCACGGTCGCAGGGTCGATCGTCACACTCGTTGACCCGTCGGTGTGCGGGTTGCACGCTGCCCCTGCACTCCCTCCGAAGAGCAGGAGGCTGAAGACCAGCCCCAGCGTCAGCACCGGGATCCCTGCGACGAGAAGCACGGCTCCGCCCTTGTTGTCACCGGCCACCTCTAGCTCGCCTCCTCGGGCGGCATGATCCGCTCCGCAGCCCAGGGAGAGTCCCCGTAGAGACGGCTCAACGTCAGCGTGTAGGTGCCCGCGTTGGTCGGGACTTCGACGACCGCGACATTCGCGCTCGCTTCATCAACAAGCACCCTACGCCGGTGACCGCAGAGACGGGCACGTTGCGGGGATCGACGAAGGAGTAGTCACTTCGCCCTTCCTCGCTCAGCAGCGGCGCGAGCTCGGCCCACCAGGTCTCGTAGTCGAGACCGGGACGGGCAAACTTCCCCATCACCTCGCTAGCTGCGGCAACCGCCGCAGCACGCGACGACTCGTCCCAGACTGCCTCTGGGTGCGCTCCGATCGTCTCCCCGGTGTCTTCGTCCACGACGCCGTCTGGCGCGGGAGTGAACAGGTCGAAGTCCGGCAGTTCGGAACCGATCGTGTTCGTCGGGGCCGACGGCGATGAACCTGGCTCAGTCCCCGACGAACACCCGGCCAGGGCCACAGTGACCACGGCGGCCAGGGCCAGACCCCTGCTCGTAGCTGCATTGCTAGTCCTCCTTGTTCTCGCCCTCCGCGGGCGGCTGTTTGCGCCAGCTCGCAGGGTTTCCTTGAGTTCGTCCCGAAGGATGAACCACGTGGCCCCTACCTTGTAGCCCGGGATCACACCGTCACGGAGCCAGTGGTAGATGCCCTGCTTCGTCATGCCGAGCAGGGAAGCAACCTCCGGGACCGTGAGCGTCTTGCCCAGCCCCTCGAAGAGCGCATCGAGTCCGGTGGTGGTCATTGGAAGCACCCGCACACGTCTGCGCATACAGTCACTGTAGACGATGTATGACGCTGACACCAGATTTCACTCTCTGTCACTTGATTTCGCATGGTGTTGCTCCTATCGTCTTCCTCGGCTAAACTTGCCGTGTTAGAGACTACGTACGTACAGCGCAGTATCAAGGGGGCGTGACCGTGAACGATGCAAATAACCCGTGGATCTCGCGGCCAGCGGCGTCTTCGCCCGCTCCGGCAGCGACTCGAACCCTCATCGCAACCACAGCACCCACCGGGCCTGTCGCCCCACAGAGCGGTGTACCGGCCCCGACACGGTGGACCAGCTTCCCGTCGTCCGGTACGGCCCAGGCGAGGCGCGGCCTCTCTGGTGGCTGGGTACGCATGGGGAGCGGGGAGACGTCGCTCGCCGCATTGGTGCCCGACTGGCCGGCCGCGGAGCACGGGTGGCCGCAGCTGCCCGGTGCCGGTGCCGTCCGCGTCGTGCTGACCGCCCGCTCGAGCATGCGCGGCTTGCGCGCGGCACAGGCCGCGGCCACCCAGTGGGCGGCTGGGCTCGTCCCGCACGTCGAGCTGCTGGGACTTGTGATCATCGCGGACGCACCGGGCGGCTTCCGCGGCCCTGCGTGAGTTCTCGCAGATCGTCAGCGGCGGGTCCCGCGCACATGGACCCTGCCGTGGATCGAGGCATGGCGCTTGGGGAGCCGCCGGCACTCTCAAACGCCCCGCGCGAGGTCCGTCGACTTGTCGACGACCTCCGCGCCGTCGTTCGACCTGGTGCCGCCGGCACCGCCAACCGAAAGGAAACCCGATGAGCATCCTGCCTAGCGTCCTCACGGCAGCGAGCGACCTCGCTGCCGTGATCCCGGCGCAGCTTCCCAATCCCTCACCGATCCAGCCTCCAGGCACCGAAGCGGTCTCCACCATCCTCGGCTGGGCCAAGTGGGTCGGCCTCATGGTGTGCATCCTCGGCCTCGTCGCGGCCGGCACTCTCATGGCGGTGCAGTCGCGTCGCGGCGAGGGCGGGGAGCATGTCGGCAAGATCGGCATGGCGCTCGGTGGCGTCATCGTGATCTCGGCGGCAGTCACGCTCGTCGGCTTCATCTCCGGGGCCTGAGCGGAGTCCCGACATGGATACCGACGACAACGAGCAGAACCCGTTCACCCAGCCTGGCTTCATCGCGGCCGCCGTGGTCGTTGCCCTCCTCGTGGTGCTCGGCATTGCGATCGCGATCATGAGCGCGACACGCTCTGATGTTCCCGACCCCACTCCCGAACCATCGTCCCCGGCGCCCACTACGAGCACCGCCCCGACGTCCGAGGGTTCGGACGGCGCGGGCGGTGCCAGCGTGTGCGGGCTCGGCGGTGACGAGCTAACCGGCTCTCCGTCGACCGCACCCGACGCCGAGTGGGCGTACCAAGGGACCACCGCCTATCCAACGTCCACAAAGTTCGGCCCTGGGGAGACGAATGACGACGGGGTGCGCTACTGCTTCCAGCACTCGCCCACCGGAGCCGTGTTCGCGGCGGCGAACGCCGCCGTCCAGGAACCGACCCGAACACCACCCTTGAGTGGCTGACGTACTTCGTGGCGGAAGGGCCCGCACGTGAGGAGCTGCTGGCCTCGAGCTCGGGCAGCGCCGGCGTAGAGGGCGCCCGGGTGCAGATCGCCGGCTTCCGGGTCCTCGCGTACGAGGCCGACACGGCCGCCGTCGACGTCGCCGTCCGCGGCTCCTCAGCCGGGCAGAGCGTGAACCTGTCGATGGTGTACCAGCTCATCTGGGAGGCCGGTGACTGGAAGCTGCAGGTCGACAATCCCACCGCGCCGATCAACGTCGCGACCATCCCTGATCTGGCCGGCTACATCTCCTGGGGAGTGAGAAGCAGTGGCGTCGTGCACAGGACTTCAGTTCGTCAATCCTCTTTGCCACGTCGAGCAGGCGGCCTCAGCCGTCGTAGGCGACGCGATCGACAACATGGCGACCGCCGTCATGGAGGCATTCGGAAAGTCTGTCGCGTCGCTGGGCACCGTGTGGATGCTCATCGGCACACCGAACCTGACCGGTGGCGGTTCGTCGACGATCACCGCAGGAAGCTCAGCCGCGGACTCGCAGAACATCACGACCGTCCTGGGCTACGTCACCTGGATCAGCCTTGTGATCGCCATCCTGTCTCTCGTGGCTCTGGGGCCATGATGGCGACGAGAGCGCGCGCTGGCGAGGGATCGCTGCCGTTGGAAAGGTCGGCTTCCTCCTCGGCGCGGTGGTCCTCATCTCCGGCTCGAGCGCCATCGTCACAGGACTCATGCCCGCCGCCCGAACAACGCTGGTGGTGCAACCCTCTTCCTCCAGAACACCCTCTGGTGGTACATGGGTGCCGCGGCCATCGTCTCCGTGATCATCGGAGGCGCCCGCATGGTGTATCAGCAGCGCGCCGAGCCAGGAAAGAGGTAGTCAAGAGCCTGCTGACGCTCGTCGTCGTCGCGGGCTCCGGAGTGACGATCGTCGGGCTCCTGGTGGCGGCCGCGGACTCCTTCTCCGTGTGGCTCATCAACGGGGCCCTCGATTGCAACGTCGCGGCTGACAGCGCGTGCTTCGGAGAGGGCATCACCTCCTGCTCGCGCTCACCACCAACCCGGCCACGGGGGTCTTGGAGCTCTCCTCATCATCATCCTGGGACTCATCGCGTCCCTGGCGGCCGCGTTCCAGATCGTGCTGATGGTGGCGCGCGGGGAATGTTGGTGATCCTCACCGGCATCCTGCCCCTGTCGGCATCGTTCACGAACACCGAGATGGGCAAGAACTGGTTCAGGAAGTGCGTCTCGTGGCTCGTCGCGTTCATCCTCTACAAGCCCGCCGCCGCGATCGTGTACGCCGCGGCGTTCCAGCTCGTCGGCCAAGGCTCGTTCGAGGACGATGGCTCGGGGCTCCTCGCCGTACTGACCGGCCTCATGCTGATGACGATCGCGCTCTTCGCGATGCCCGCGCTGATGCGGTTCGTGACCCCATGGTGGGCGCGATGGCAGCGGGTGCCGGCGGCGCTGCCCTCGGGCGGGGCCCTCGCCGCCCTCCCAGCGGGCGGCGGCGATCGGCCGCATGGCCTCGGGCAGTGGGTCCGGATCGGGGTCGACGGGGAACAACGGCCAGGCTGGCACGCAGGGTCCGTCTGGGGGTAACGGCGGTGGTGGGAACGCGGCCCCACCGCAGCACGGTGACGCGGCTGGAGGCGGGACCGGCGCAGCCCCTGCGCCGACGCCGGGCGCGGGAGCCGGGGCCGGAGCGGGAGCGGCGCCAGTGCAGGTGCAGGTGCGGGTGCTGGTGCGGGTGCTGCCGCTGGCGGCGGAGCAGCCGCAGCTGGAGCGGCCGGTGGCCCGGTAGGCATGGCTGCTGGTGCAGCGCTCGACGCCGCGTCGAAGGCCGGGCAGGCCGCAGCAGGTGCAGCGAAGAGTCTTGGTGAGCAATCGACTGGTGAAGGGGCGGGCCTGATGGCAGCCGTTGATATGAACAGGGGTCCTCGGACCTACGGGAACTGGCGACGTCCGACGTCGGCGGGAATCCTCGGACTCGGGTCCGTGGGCACGGGATGCTCCTGGCGGGTCTCATCGCGGTAGTCATCACTGTGATGGTGGCCGGCCTGCTCGAGGCAGTCGTCGTTGCTGCGGTGCTCGGGGCCGTCCTACTGGCCGTGCTGACGAAGGACTCGCACGGGAAGAACGTCATCAGCCGCGGCGGAGCGCGCCTCGCCTGGTGGTCCGCGCGCTCTCAGGGCACGCACATCTACCGCTCGGGGCCGCTGGGCCGCGCTCTATGGGGCACGTACCAGCTCCCGGGCCTCGCTGCTCCCACCCGGCTGAGCGAGCATACCGACTCCTACGGCCGCCCGTTCGCGCTGCTGTACACGCCCGCGACCGGGTCATACTCCGTGGTGATCGGCACCGAGCCCGACGGCGCCGCGCTCGTCGACCAGGACCAGGTCGATGTCTGGGTGGCCGACTGGGGCCACTGGCTGGCGAACCTGGTGACGAGCCGGGTATGGAGGCCGCCTCGGTCACGATCGAGACCGCCCCCGACTCCGGGTCGCGTCTGCGCCGTGAAGTCGAGATGAACCTGGACGACGGCGCGCCCGAGTTCGCTCGGCAGGTGCTCCTCGAGGTCGTCGACCGCTACCCGGCCGGGTCATCGACGGTGAGGGCGTACGTCGCCATCACGTTCACCGCGGCGAACCGGGTGGGTGGCAAGAAGCGCAAGCCAGAGGAGATGGGCCGCGAGCTCGCCGCACGCCTGCCCAGCCTCACGGCCGGCCTGCAAGCGACCGGCGCAGGTGCGGCGCACCCGCTGTCGGCGCAGGACTTGTGCGAGGTGATCCGCGTCGCCTACGACCCGGCTGCCGCCCTGCTCATCGACGATGCGCACGCCGCAGGGAGCCCGTCGAGCTGTCTTGGCCGGATGTGGGCCCGTCGGCCGCAGAAGCGTCGTGGGCGGGTACCGTCACGACTCTGCCTATTCGTGCACATGGGCGATGACGTCGGCGCCGCGGGCAACGTCCAGTCGGGCGTCCTCACCCGACTCCTGGCCCCGAACCGCGAGATCGCGCGCAAGCGGGTGACCCTGCTGTACCGGCCGATCGACGCGGCGCGGGCCGCGGCGATCGTCGAGTCTGACCTGCGCGCCGCGGAGTTCCGGGTCACCTCGACCAGCAAGCCTGCCGCCCGTGAGACGCTCGCGGTACGCGCGGCGGCCGCGACGGCTCAGGAAGAGGCCAGCGGTGCGGGCCTGGTGCAGTTCGGCATGCTCGTCACCGCCACAGTGACCGACACCAGCCGCGAGGCCGATGCGCGGGCCGCAATCGACAACCTCGCCGCTACGGCGCGCCTGCGACTGCGCCCCGTGTACGGGTCGCAGGACTCCGCGTTCGCCGCGGCCCTTCCGCTGGGCCTGGTGCTTCCGAAGCACATCAAGGTCCCGGCCGAGCTGAGGAGAAGCTGTGAGCACGCGAGCACGTGCGACGAAGGCACCAAGCAGCGCGAACTGCGTCCCCAGCGCCCGCCGATGCGCGGGTGGCTGGGACGCGGCCGCGGCCAGTCCAACTACGTCCAGCAGGCAGACGAGTGGCGCGGCACCACCGTGCAGGTGTGCGGCATGTGGCCGTTCTCTATCGGCGCCGGCACCCCATGGTTGGGGTGCCGTTCGGCCGGCATATCCTCACCGGCGCCACGCTGTGCTGCGACCCGATCAGCTGGTATCAGCGAGCGAACCTCATCGGGAACCCCTCGGTGTTCTTCCTCGGCCGTCCTGGGCTCGGCAAGACGTCCGCCGTCATGCGCATGGCTGTCGGCCTGTCCGGGCAGGGCGTGATCCCGGTCGTGCTGGGGACACCCGTCCGGACTACGTCCGCATGGTCGAGAGCTAGGCGGCCAGGTGATCCCGCTCGGGCGCAACCGCGGGCGCTGAACGTCCTGGACCCCGGCGAGGCTCCCGACGCCGCGCAACGGCTGCGCACGGCCGGGTACCACCAGGCCGCTGAGGAGCTCCTGGCCGATGCCCAGGGCCTGCGCCTGAACATGCTCGTCGCGCTCATCACGGTGCTGCGCAAGAGCGCCCAACCTCGCGCGAGGAGACGATCCTCGCGCGGGCGATCGCGTGGCTCGACGAGCACCACGACGGCGTCCCGCTGATCCCGGA
Source organism: Oerskovia sp. M15 (assembly GCA_038070415.1). GTDB lineage: Bacteria > Actinomycetota > Actinomycetes > Actinomycetales > Cellulomonadaceae > Oerskovia. The sequence goes on along the minus strand of JAMYWF010000002.1, from coordinate 23,024 downwards.
CCTGCTCAGCGTCGTGCGCGCGGCGCCGCCCGAACTGCGTGAGGCCGCGCTGGACCGCGGCACCGCTAGTCGTTACCAGGAGGTCACCGAGGAGCTGGAAGCCTCACTCGTGGCGCTGAGCCGGGCGGAAAGTTTGGTGACGTGTTCGCCAAGCCAACCACTCACCCGATGCGCCGTGATCGGGCCGTCGTCTACGACGTCTCCGCAATCCCTCAGTCCGACGGCGACCTGCGCGCGGTCGCGCTGCTCGCGTCCTGGTCTGCGGGCTTCGCCGTCGTGAACATCGCCCAGACCCTCGCCGATGTCGGCCTCGAGCCCCGCCGGCACTACTTCGTGATCCTCGACGAACTCCACCAGGCCCTCAAGGCTGGCCCGGGGCTCGTCGACCGCGTGGACTACCTCACCCGCCTCAACCGCACCGTCGGGGTAGGCCTGGCGATGATCACGCACACGCTCAAAGACCTGCGTTCCCTCCCGCTCGAGGAGGACCGGCAGAAGGCCATGGGCTTCATCGAGCGGTCCGGTTTGGTCGTGTGCGGTGGCCTCCCGCTGAGCGAGATGCCGCTACTGACGTCCGTCGTCGCGCTCTCGCGCGGCGAGCAGGAACTCCTCGCCGGCTGGCAGGACCCGCCCACGTGGGACCCGAAGGAAGGACGCGAGATGCCGCCTCCCGGGCGCGGCAAGTTCCTCGTCAAGGTCGGAGGGCGTCCAGGCATCCCGATCGATCTGGTGCTCACCGAGTCGGAGAAGTCGCTGCACATGAGCGCGGTGCGCTGGGCCGACCGGTCGCGCACGGGCTTGCTCGACGAGGGGCGGCGTGATGAGCGGGCCGAACAACCGGCGCCGCGACCCCGGCGGCCTGTCCGGTGAGGCAGTACTGCTGTGGGTCGGGATCGTCGTCGTCGTGCTTGTCGTCGGTTCGATCTACGCCGCGATGCACCTAGGGCACAAGCTCGCCGGGACGGGCGTCGTCGTGCCGGGCGATCCGTTCGCCGTGGCATTCGGGCTGTTCGGCGGCGACCTCGCCTGGCCAGGCGCATCCGGGTGGTGGGTCCTGGCAGGGCTCGGCGTGATCGTCCTGGCACTCGGCATCGCGGCGGCCTCGCGGTCGCCGGCCGAAACGGTCGTCGAAGCCGCGTCGACCGCGCTGCCACCTACATGGGCCGCGGCCGCGACGTCGAGGGGCTCTCGCGCAAGCAGGTTAGCCGAACGGCTGAGCGCCTCGGGTGCAGGCCGGTCCCGGTCTGCCGATCGGGATCACTGTCTCCACGGGGCAGCGGCTGCTCAGCTCGTGGGAGGACATGCGTATAACGATCGCGGGGCCACGCACCGGCAAGACGACGTCGATGGTCGTCCCGGAGATCCTGGACGCACCCGGTTCGGTCCTGTCGACGTCGAACAAGCGCGACGTCGTCGACCAGACGCGCGGCCCGCGCGCCGTGATCGGCCCGGTGTGGGTATTCGACCCGCAGGCCATCGCCGGCGAGGAACCCACCTGGTGGTGGAACCCGCTCAGCTACGTCACCGACGAGGTGCGGGCCGCCAAGCTGGCCGAGCACTTCGCGGCGGGCTCGCGCGACCCCGGCGCGCGCACGGACGCCTACTTCGACCCTGCCGGCCAGGACCTTCTCGCCGGTCTCCTACTCGCCGCGGCGCTCGACCAGCGCCCGATCACAGATGTATACACCTGGCTCACGCGCCCCACGAACCAAACCCCGTCACGATCCTCACCAAGCACGGCTACACGCTGACCGCTGACCAGGTCGCCGGCGTCATCGCCGCACCCGAGAAGCAGCGCGGCGGCGTGTACGGCACCGCGCAGCAGATGGCTTCGTGCCTCACCAACCGGCAAGTCGCGGCCTGGATCACCCGCAGGGCCCCGTCGACACCCGGCCTCAGTTCAGCCCTGACGAGTTCGTGCGCGCCGGGCTGCCGTCCACGGCAGCGGGGCAAGAGCCGACCAAGCCCGGCACCCTCTACTCGCTGTCCAAAGAAGGGCGCGGCACCGCGGGCCCGCTCGTCACCGCGCTCACCGTCGCCGTCGTGGAGGCGGCCGAGGAGCTGGCCGCGCAGTCCGCCGGCGGGCGGCTGGCGACCCGCTCGTCGGCGTGCTCGACGAGGCCGCAAACGTGTGCCGCTGGCGCGAACTGCCGAACCTCTACTCGCACTACGGCTCACGCGGGATCGTTCTGGACACCGTGCTGCAGAGCTGGTCCCAGGGCGTAGAGGTCTGGGGCGAGTCCGGCATGAAGAAGCTGTGGAGCGCGTCCAACGTCAAGGTCTACGGCGGGGAGTGAGCGAGGCGAACTTTCTCGAGGACCTCTCCCGCATGATCGGGGACTACGACCGGCTCTCGTCCTCGACGTCGACGGGACGCGGGCAACGCACGGTCTCCCAGCAGCTGCACCGCGAACGCATCCTCGACGTGGCCGACCTCGCGGCGCTGCCCAAGGGCCGCGCCGTCGTCCTGGCCTCCGGTGCCCGCCCGACCCTCATCCGCACCGTCCCGTGGATGGCCGGGCCGCACCGTGAAGCCGTCGAGGCGTCGATCGCCGCGAACGACCCGCAGGCCAAGCGCACCCTGCGGGAAGCACAGGACGAGATCCTCGAGGAGGCACCGTGAGCGACTGGGGCGCCGACGACTACGAGCCGGTGATCGAGGCCCAGCCCATCGACGTCAACGACGTGCCGGCCATCAGCGGCCCGGCGGGCGTCGAGCCGCCCGAGGTCGCCGATGCGCGGGCCACGCTCGAGGACGCGCTGGCGGCGCACGCGCGCACGACGACCCAGCTCGACCACGCGCGCGACGCCCTCGCTGATGCCGAGGGCGTCCTGCGCGTCGCTGAGGCCAAGGTCACCGACTACGAGGATGACGAGACTATGGCCACGTGGCAGCGCGTCGCCGCGGCCGTGGCCGTCGAGCAGGCGGGCGCCGACGGCACGCCGGCGCTCTACTACGGGTCGGTCGACGAGTTCGTGCGCGAATACCTGCGCAACGTCTACCGGCGCCACATCGCCGCCGCGGGGAGCACCGGGTCTGGGCAGCCGAGTGGTGGAAGTACGACGAGGCAGTGATTCGCCTCGAAGCGCTCTGGCGCGCATGGGAGCACCTGCGCCAAGACCCCGCCACCGGTATGAGCGTGTGGTGGCGCGACCACGCCGACCACCACATGGCCGTCCTGCTCGACCCACAGAACGGCCCGTTCGGCCCCGTCGACGGCGAGCACGACCGCAACACCCCGGCTTTCCACTGCCCTACGCCGCGCCCCCGAGGGCATGTTCCCTGACGTCCGCGACCCGCACCCCGAAGGAGCAGCGTGACGACCTCGCCTGAGCACACGATCGTCGACCCCAGCAAGGCACCGCACGGACGCCGGCCCCAGCTGCTCGGTATCGAGTACCTGCGCCTGACCTACGTCCACGAGCAGTACTACCGCTGCGAAGGATGGCACCTGACCGACGGCGCGGCCGCCGTCATCGTCACGGACAACGGCGGCACGAGCCTCATGAACGCCTCGGAGAAGGTCTCTGAGATGGTCCGCGAACGCTGGCCGCACCCGAATCTGACGATCATTGAGGACTGGATCCAGCCCTTCATCAATGGCGACCCGACGACGCGTTTCCGGATCTCCAACGAGAAGGGCAGCAACAGCGACGTCAAGTACGACAACTGGGATCCGCGCGGCCTCGTCCTGCCCCGCTAGTCAGACCAACGAGACAGGGCCGCACCCAACCGGGTGCGGCCCCTGTCTCTGTCGTCTCGCGGGAGGTTCAGCGGTCGAGGCCCGTGCGCTGAGCCTGGGCCGCGCGGCCCTGGGTCTTGCGGGCCTTCGGGCTGCGGCCTGCGGCCTTGGCCGCCACGGCTTCCGTGGCTGGCCGGGCCTGGCTGACGTCTGCGCGCATCCGGGTGTCGACGACGTCGCTGTCGATGCCCTTGGCGCGCAGCTCGCTCGCGGTGGCGTCGCGGCGTTCGGCGCTGTCGTAGGTGGCACGACCGTCCTCGCGGGTGCGGTCCCCGAGCGCGTCACGCTGGGCTGCCTCTGCGGCCGCCCGCGCTCGCTCGTTGGCGTCTGGTTCGTGCTCGGCGGCGCTGTGTGCCGCGTCCGCAAGCCGGTCCTCGCGGTCGGCCTGCTGCATGAGTCGCTGGGCCTCGGCGTGCTCCGCGGCGGCGCGGTGGCGCTCCTTCTCGGCGGCCGCGACGGCCACGAGCTCGGCCTGGCTCATCAGGTGCGGGAACTTCGACGCGATCGCGAGATCGACGTCGTGGTCCTGCCCTTCCAGGCCTGCACGTCGCGCAGCCCGCCGCGCCCGATCGGGCCCAGGTCGGCGTCCGCCGGCAGGCGGTCGATCATCGTCAGCGCGTCGTCCTTCGTGAGCTCACGGACCGGCTGTGAGCCGTCGAACTCGTCGTGGGCCTCGAACCGCGGGCCGGGCGTGCGGGCCTCGCGCTCGGCCTGCGCGCGGGCGGCGAGCCCGTCGGGGTCCAGTCCGTATCGGGTGCGCATCTCGGTGCGCATGTGCTCCTCGGCGCGCACCGCGTCGGGGTCCTCGCGGGCCCACGTGCGAGCGACCTGGTATGTCTGAGCGACCTGCTCGGTAGACGCCCGGTCCCACCAGTCGGAGCGGTACACGTTGCCGAGCTCGACGCGGGCGGCGCGCCGCTCGGCCTCGAACCGGGATTGCATCTCGCGGGCTTGCTGCTCGCTGCGTGCCTGGGCGCGGCGCAGCACCTCCTCGCGCATCCGTGCGAGGCGTTCGCCGACCTGCCCGGCGGCGGTGACCAGCACGCGTAGCTGGCCCTCGAATACCTCCTCGATGCCGTCGCTCTCCTCAGCCATGACCTGCCCCTCCTATCGCTCCGGGCCGCGCTCTGCGCCCGGTTGGACCGTGCTGCCGCCGTGCCGCCTCGAGGTCAGCCGGCAGCGGCGACGCCTTCGTACTCGCGTCCGTGTGTCCCGCGTTGAGCCGGTCGAGCACGGCCTGCGCCTGCGGGTCGAGCGCCGTCGTCGTCGGCGCCGGCACGGTGGCCGTCACCGTGCCGCCGCCGCTCGGTGTAGGCCCGGCAGGGCCTCACGCACGCGCACGAGCCGTGCCCGGTGTCCTCGGCGAGCAGGCGCGCATGACGCTCCTGCCGGGCCGCGATCGCCGCCCGTGCACGGCCTGGGTGAGCCGGAGCAGCTGACGGATCATCGCGGCCTGCGCGACAGTCCCGTGCCCACCACGGGCCGCGCTCGCCAAGAGCATCGCCGCGCCCGAGATGGCGATCGTCCCGGCCTTGTCCGGGCGCACCGTACGTCGGTGCGTCTGGGCCGATCGGGACAGCGCGTCGGCGGCCGCGGCGAGGTCGCCGGCGTCTCCTCGGTCGCGTTGGACCATGCGGCAAACGCGCCCGCAGTCTGGCGCGCGACGGTCGCCCACGTGTCCCGGTCCTCGACCGGGACCGACCGCAGGCGGTCCACGAGGGCGCGCAGCTCGTCGTGCTGCTTGGCCCACATCTCTGGGTCCGGCTCGCTCGCCTCGCGTCCCGCGGACACTACCCGTCGGCCGCGCTTGGCGGCATTCCACTCGGCCGCCGCGTCGCTGGCGCCAGTGGGCGTGTCGGGCCACCCGTCGCGCAGGCGGGGCAGGGACAGGTCGCGTGCGAGATGGCCGCCGCCGTACCAGATCGGCCGCTCACCGGCCTGGGGCCGTTCGGCCACCGAGTAGCCCGTGACGACATCCGTGCGCCCGTCTGCGAACCGGGCCCGGACCAGCAGTCCAGCGCGGCGCATGCGTCGCACAAACTCAGCTTCGTCCTGGCTCGCGCCCGCGCACCCGCGCACCTTGAGCGCGAGCAGGTACCGGGGCTGGTCGGTGCTCAGCTCGGCCGCCACGCGCCCCGCCGGTCCGCGCCGGACAGGGCCGCCCAGGCAGGAGCGCGACCGCCATCAAGGCGGCTCACGCGCTCGTACTTGGCCTGCGCGCGCGCACGCGCTGAGCCTCGCGCTCGGCCGGGTCGTAGCCGCGCGTCGAGCACTCGGCCCGCACCGACTCCAGCTGCTCCAGTCCGTGCTTCACCTCAAGCGCGCGCACCGCCGCCTGGGCGCGCCGGAAGTCGTTATGCACCGATGCCTTCGTGCCGTCCTCGCGCACCAGATTCACGGCGAGGTGGATGTGGTCGTTGCCGTTCGTCGAGACACCGTGACGAACGGCAACCCACCGACACGGCGCCTTGGTTCCCTCGTTGTCGTCGAACCCCATCGCGCGCACGAAGTCGTTCGCGATCGCGTTCCACTGCTCGCCGGTGAGCAGGCCCTCATCCGCGCGCAGCGACAGGGAGCAGTGCCACACGTGACCGCCCGTCACCTGCACGTCATAGGCGGTGCGCGGCTGGTCGAGATGGCGTGCGATCGCCATCGCTCCTTCGTGGCCAAGCTCGGCGTCGTCGTGCCACACCATGAGCGCAGGGTCACCGGCGACCAGATGCGGCTCGGTGTGCTCGTTGTAGCGTCCCGGGCGGCGAGGTAGCTCATGAGTCCGGCCATACGGTCGCCCCGCACGACGTTCGGCATCACGGGAGGCTCAACCCGTCGATGGCGCGGTCAATGCGCTCGGCAGTTCGACGCGTCGCGTCGAGGGTTGCACGCAACTCCGTCTGCACCTCACCCGTCGCGTTGGTAGCACGCGCGATCTGGTTCACGTTGTTGGAGATCGACGCAAGCAACCGGTGCAGACCGAAGAGCGTGGCGATCGCGTTCTTTCGCTCGGTAGGCGTCTCGGCAGCACCCGACATGAGCGCCGACTCGACCAGGAGACGCGACACCGTGACGTGCTGCTCACCAGCCAGACGCAGCAGGACCCTCCTCTTCTGGGGAGACCTTCACCTCGTGCTTGTGCTGCCTCCCGCCGGCAACGTTGGCACGGCGACGGCGGCTTCGCGACGACCCGTCGGGTTGTCCTGGCTCACTCCGTCTCACCGCCCTTCATGCCCAGCGCAGCGACCCGCCCTGCGCGGGACCACACCTGTGTCAGCGGGCGGCGCAGCCGTCCAGCGCTCAATCAACTTAGCAGGGCTAAGTGTATAGCTTGCTCCGCCTGTTCCGCTGCCTGTTCCGCTGCCTGTTCCGCTGCCTGTTCCGCTGCCTGTTCCGCTGCCTGTTCCGCTGCCTGTTCCGCTGCCTGTTCCGCTGCCTGTTCCGCTGCCTGTTCCGCTGCCTGTTCCGCTGCCTGTTCCTCCGCCGGTTCCTCCGCCTGTTCCTCCGCCGGTTCCTCCGCCTGTTCCGCTGCCGGTTCCTCCGCCGGTTCCTCCGCTCCGCCTGAGACCTCGTCGTGCGATGACGAATGACGAGGTCTCGTGGGCTTCACGTCACGGAGGGGCGTCAAGAGTGACGCACTTGGCGTTCCGTAACTGGCCGCTTCCCTGGGCTGCTAGCCCGACCCGAGCCCTCCGCCATTAACCAAATACCTCTCAGACTGCCCCAGCACGATGCTCCTGAACCGGGACATCAACGAGGCCCTACGCGAAGCGGACGCGTCCCACGAGTGATGGCCGGGTAACAGTTCAATGACGGTCGACCCGGTCCCCAGCAGTTCATGGTCTTCTTCGCTACTGTTCGGGCACGAGCAACTAGCTCGCCCAAACCGTTCTCAGCAGGGTTAGTCGTGCACGCCTTCAGCAGTCGCAAGTCCGAACTCATCGGCGCCTCCCTCGGCGCACCTTCCCGGGGCGAGGCGCCGATCTACGTCCCGTGCCTGGAGGACCAGCTCACACATATCGGGGCGCGAAGGCATGAAGGCGTCCGTCACCAGGCGTGTGGTGACCGTAGCGAGCGTTCTGGGCCTGGTGATGTTGTCCGGCGCCTGCGCTCAGACCTCACCTGACGGGCAGCCGACTGACAGCGCATCGCCCGCGGCCTATGACCCGTCCGCCGAAGGGGCGGACTGGAAGCCGCAGGGGAGGCTGCTGTCGAGAAGAGCTACCAGGACTACCTCGCGTACCTGCAGAAGAACCTGCGGCTGACAGACCCTCCGGACGTCGATCTCGTTCGCTTCGTCTCGTTGGACGACTGGCCGCACGTCCTCTCCGAGTGCATCAACTCTGCGGGATTTCCCGTCCGCGTCAGCCAAGGGGCGTCGTGCTCGACGGAGATGTCCCCGACGAGCAGACGGATGCGATGAATCTCGCGTGGTACACCTGTCAAGCCGCGTACCCCGTCGATCAGCGAACCCAGGAGTCACTCCCGCGCGTTCGCGCCGAGATGCAGTACAACCACCTGGTGGAGAACGTGGCGCCCTGCGTTCGGGCCGAAGGTTTCGAGGTGCCGCAGGCGCCTTCGCTGGAGTCGTGGCTTGATGCCTACTACACCAACGGCGCGGTGTGGGACCCGTTCATCGTCGTCGGCGAGTCGAAGCCCGAGGCGCTTGAGGCGATCTACATCGCGTGCCCGCACGAAGCGCCCGACCTCTACCCGGAGAGCGACTGACGGGTGCCGGGGAGACCGAGTGACCAGGGGCGAAGAGCGCGATGACGGCAGCACGTGCGGACGAGCGCACCACGCATCACCACGGTCAGGCGCCGCCCACCGATGACCGGCGCGGGCCGCGCGGGCAGAGGTCATCGCGCTGGGTGGCGACCGCCCTGCTCCTGATCGTTGCTCTTGGGGCCGGCTGGTGGGCGGCGCGTGCAACGGTGCCCAGAGCGCCTGCTGAGATGACCGAAACCACCGACATCGTCGCCACGGCGGGCACGGGCTCCGTCGGGCGCTCGCTCACGTTCGGCGTCACGATCACTCGTCCACTCGGTGCAGTCGCCTCCAACCAGCTGTCGGGCGTTGTCACCGCGACCCTCCCTCGAGGAGGTCGCGGTCGGTGGCAGATGTACGCGGTGGCGGGTGTCCCCGTGCGAGCTGTCGTCGGAGCGACCCCGTTCTATCGAGATCTCGTTCGTGGGGCGTCGGGTGCCGATGTGCGTCAACTGAAGGACGCACTCGAGGTTCTCGGCTACCTGCGGCCGAGTGGGGGCGACGTGTTCACCGCGGCTGTGGAGCGCGCCGTCAAGTCGTGGCAGACCTCAGCAAAGCAGACCGCCACCGGCGTCGTACGCCTCGGGAGCTCGTCGCGTTGCCTTCGCTGCCGACAGCGGTTCATCTGGGCGACGACATCGCCCTCGGAATGATGCTGACGGGCGGAGAGACCGCCGTCATGGTGCCGGTCGGCGACATCCGGTTCTCTCTGATCTTGACTCCCGACCAGGCGGCCGCTATTCCAGACGATGCGGCAGTCGTCGTGCCGTTCGACGACTACTCATGGAACGCCGTGGTTGCGCAGAAAACCACGGATGACAACAACCACGTGGTCCTCGATCTGGTGGCGCTCGACGGTGGCCCCGTCTGCGGCGCGGAGTGCGGTCTCGTGCCCTCGGCCGAGTCGACGTCCGTGCTCGCGACCGTGCAGGTCGTCCCGCAAGTCGAGGGCACCACTGTCCCGGTATCGGCCGTGCGCACACGTGTTGACGGCTCGACGCACGTGCGACTGGCGGGGAGAATCGGTCCCAGTGACCGTTCGTGCCTCGTCCGGCGGAGTCGCGGTCGTGGACGGGATCGAGGCGGGAACAGGCGTCCTGGTGTCGGACCGTCGAGGCGGCGAAGATGCTTGAGGTTCGTGACCTCTCCTTCGCGTACAGCCCGACGGCGAACGAGCTGTTCGACGGGATGTCGTACGCCTTCACCCGCGGATCGATGACCGCGGTCACCGGGCCGTCGGGCCGTGGAAAGTCGACTCTGCTCTACGTCCTGGGCCTGATGCTCCAGCCGACGCGCGGCGAGATCTATCTGCGCGGCGAGCCGGTCGGCCTCGCCTCCGACAGGTCGAGGTCCTTGACGCGTGCGCGAGACATCGGGTTCGTCTTCCAGGACGCGTCACTCGATCCCTCACGAAGCGTGCTCAGCTCGGTCATCGAGCGGCGTTGTACGCGGGCAGGCGGCGGGAGCAGGTCGCACAGCACGCACTACTTCTGTTGGAGCAGCTCGGGGTGGGAGGTCGGAGCAGCCATCGGCCCGGCCAGATCTCTGGCGGGCAGGCTCAGCGGGTCGCGGTGGCGCGCGCGCTCATCAACGACCCTGCGGTGATCCTCGCCGACGAGCCGACCGGGAACCTGGATCGTGACAACGCCGAGACGGTCTTGACGGCGCTGAAGGGCGCGACGCTCGGCGGCAGGACGGTCGTCGTCGCGACCCACGATCCGTTCGTGCTGGACCACGCGGATGAGGTGCTCGAGCTGTGAGACTCGCGTCTCTGGTCCGAGAAGCCATCGCCTCGACCTTCGCACAACTCGTTCCCGCCCTCGTGATCGCGGCTCTGACCATGGGCATGTGCCTCACCACGCTGTTGACGGTCGGTCGCACCGCAGCGGCGCAGGAGGAAGTGCAGAACACGCTGGAGGTCGCCGGGTCGCGCATGCTCCAGATCTCGGACACCGGTGGCGACCAGCTCCTCACCCCAGCCGTCGTCGACTCGGTCGCGTCCATCAGCTCGGTCGAACGAGGCCTCGCTCGAACGACCGCGCGTGACGTCCAGGCCGCCAGCGTCGGATCGGGCGGTGACCCCGTGCCCTCTGGGCCGTCCGGGTGAGCTGGCTGGTGCCGTCACGCTCGAGTCCGGCCGCTGGCCCCGGGCGGCGAGGCGATCGTCTCGTCCGCAGGCGCCGGACTTCTCGGGTTCGACGGGCCGGTCGGCGCGCTGGAGAGCTCGGTCGGCCGCGAGTACGCGGTGGTCGGCACCTACGCGTCCCGCGACCCGTTCGGCGACCTCGACGCAGGGGCCATCACCCCGGCAGCGGGGACAGACCACCTCCGCACCTTGACGGTGGTCATGACGAGCGCCAGCCAGGTCGAGGCCAGCCAGGAGATCGTCTTGGGCATCGTCGGCGCGGCGAATCCAGCCGACCTGACCGTCGTCTCTCCAGCGAACCTCGCCGAGCTGCAGGCTCAGATCGCCGGCAGCCTGGAATCGTTCGGCGCCGGACTGCTCGTTCTCGTCCTCGGCGCGGGCGCCACTCTCACTGGCCTCGTGGTCCTGGCAGACACGCTCGTGAGGCGCAAGGACATCGGTCGAAGGCGCGCCCTGGGCGCCACCAGAGGCGACCTCGTGATGCTGGTGACGTTACGCACCGCGTTCCCAGCCGCCGCAGGCGCCGTGACCGGGACGGTGATCGGCCTGCTTATCACGCTGCGAATGGGCACCCCAGCGCCACCGGATTTCATCGGGGAACCGCGATCCTGGCTCTCTTGTGCGCCGCCCTGTCTGCCATCGCCCCTGCCGTCGTCGCGGCGACCCGCGATCCCGTGACGGTGCTGAGGACACCGTGACGAAGAGTTTGTCCAAGAGAAACCCGTATATCAACAAGGGGAACACCATGAAGATGAAGATGATGAGACGACTCACCCTGGCGGTCACCACTGCCGCGGTGGCAGGGCTTGTGCTCGCCGCACCGGCGTCGGCCGCCCCAGCTGGTACGAAAAGACGCACACCTGTGGAGTGAACTATCGATGCTCCTCACCACGAACAGCACCGCGGACACCTGGCATCAGATCAACAATGCGACGACCGGCACGTGGGCGACGGCCGGCGTGCGCACGTCGAGCAAGAACGTCCCTGCCGGCCCCGCGGAAGCCATCGCAACGTCGGAACGCGGCGACTTCCGGACCGCGTCGTCATCCTGCTTCTGCGCAGCAGGCGCGGGAACTGCCCGTCTAAGGAGAGGACCTTGCCGCTCGTGATGCAGGGCTCCGGCACAGCCGGTTGAGCGGGGCAGCGTCGCGGGCGGGCGTGCTCTGAGAGGGAAGACGAGCTCCTACACCAGTTCGTCTCACACGCTCGAGCACGCCCGTCTACTCGTCATTCCAGGTTCCGTCGGTATCGACCGAGGCCACGAGTCGTCATGCTCATCTCCTGGAACTGCTCGAGCAGCTCCCGAGCCCGCGCGCTCGACGCGGGTTTCGTCACCGTCCGACCGACTTGATAGCAGTGGCTGCAACGGGCGCGGTCATGCGCAGCTGCACTGCGATCAGGCTGTGGGTTGCAGACGCTGAACCATCCATCTTGGCCGATCTCGGACTGGCGCGGAGGGCGGACGGGTCGACGTTCCGCCGCCTGTTCCGCCGGGCTGGACGCCGAGGAACTGGACCGTCTGATGGGCACGTGAGCCGCAACCCGCACCGGTGTCCTCGACGGGCGCCGGGTCATAGCGATCAACGGCAAAACGATTCGAGGGCGGCGAAGACGGGCGCCCGGGTCCGCATCAGGTCGCGGTCAACGGGCTCGACCTGGGCCAGTTTGCGCCCGGGTGGCTACTGTCCCCAACTGTCGGTCCTAAGCTCGGCCTCAAACCCGAGGTCAGAGGTGTTCTCACCAGGACTGGTGGCTTGAGGTGCGCAACGGGGGCTTGACCCCTGAACGTGGGCACGCTGAAGCCGGGCTTGGCCTGGAGAAGCGAGAAGATCTGTTCATGGCGAGGAAGACGTACTCGGCGGAGTTCCGCCGCGACGCGGTTGAGTTGTATCGCTCGACGCCCACGGCGACGGTCGCGGGATCGCGACTGATCTGGGGATCATGGACTCGACGCTGTCGAGCTGGATCAGGGCTGGCGGGGTGGCGGTCCGGGGCCAGTCCCGCCGGGCTGCGGCGGCGAGGCCACCGGACGAGACGCCCGAGCAGGAGCTCGTGCGGCTACGGGCCCGGGTCACCGAGCTCGAGGGCGAGCATCGCAAGCTGAACACGGAGCGGGACATCCTGCGGGCGGCGGCGAAGTATTTCGCCGGGGAGACGAACTGGTGAGCCGCTTCCAGTTCGTTGCCGACCACTCGGACACCTTCACGGTGAAGCGGTTGTGCCAGATCCTGGGCGTGGCACGCTCGTCCTTCTATCAGTGGCTCTCGGGCGCGCCGGCGCGCGAGGCGTCGGGCCGATGACGAGGCCTTGGCAGCGCGGATCGCTGCGGTCCACGCGCAAGATGTCGCGTGCGGGCGCCGCGGATCACGGTCGAGCTGAACGACGGCGCCGCCGAAGGCGATCGTGTGAACCACAAGCGGGTCGCCCGGGTGATGCGTGAGAATCGGATCGCCGGGATCCGGCTGCGGCGACGGTGCGCACGACCGTCCCGGACCCGGACGGTCAGCTCGTGCCGGACCTGCTCGAGCGCGACTTCACGGCGAGCGAGCCGAACACGAAGTACGTCGGGGACATCACCTACCTGCCCTGCGGGCCTGACGGGTTCCTCTACCTAGCGACCGTGATCGACTGCTTCTCCCGGCGCCTGGTCGGCTGGTCGATCGCCGACCACATGCGCACCGAGCTCGTCGCCGACGCGTTGCGGGCTGCGGCCGCGCAGCGCGGCGCGCTGACCGCGGCAATCTTCAACTCGGACCACGGAGGCCAGTACGTCTCCAAGGAATACGCCGAGCTCTGCCGCCGCCTGGGCGTGACCCGCTCGATGGGCAAGGTCGGCACCAGCGCCGACAACGCGATGGCCGAGTCGTTCAACGCCTCGCTCAAACGCGAGACCCTCGCTGGCGCGCACGGCTGGCCCGACGCCGAGACTGCCCGACGGGCCGTGTTCGCGTGGATCACCCGGTACAACACCCGTCGCCGACACTCGACCTGCGGCTACCTCAGCCCGATCAACTACGAGAACGCCCACCACGCGGCTACGCTAACGCTCGCCGCATAAAACCCACCACGTGTCCACGTTTAGGGTCAAGCCCCGGTGCGCTGACCTGCTGGTTCGTGAGGTAGTTGGTTTGAGGGCGGGACCCCAGGCGCCAGGATGTAAGTCGCCAAACACACAACCATGACATCCCGGGGTCCCGCTTGATCACCTATCGTGCCAGTCTCGACGTGCCCGCACACACCCAGACTAGGAGTACTTCGCTGCCACGGACGCGTGCATGAAGGAGCGGGCTGGGCCGTGCAGGCGGCCCCGGACGGTACCTACGAGACCTCCGACTGGCCCGCTGAGAGGTGTTCTCACCAGGGTGCTCGCTGGCCGCCGCGTTGTAGGTGCAGGAGGACGAGGGCTGCTGTGGTGATCTGGGTGAGGCGGTTCGGGTCGAGGGTGACCAGGCGTAGGGCTCGCCAGGTGTTCTTGATCAGGGCATTGCCGCGTTCGGCGACGGAGCGGAGCGAGGTCAGCATTTTGTCGCGGGTCACGTTGTCGAGGTGAGGGTTCTTCGTCAGTCGCAGCGGGTGCCCTATCCCGATGCCGGCACCTTGGTAGCCCTTGTCCGTCAGCGTCACGAGCCCGGCGGCGGCGGCAGGGTAGAGCGCGGGCAGGACGAACCTGCGGGCGGCCGTGATGTCGTGCGTGGAGCCGGGGCTGACGGGTGAGACCCATACGGGGTACCCGGTCGGGTCGCACAGGACCTGGATGTTCCCGCCGTGCTTGTGGTGCTTGCCGGAGAACCAGGACTCGGCGCCGGTGGGGTTGCGTGGTCCGTGCAGCTGGGTGATCGGGATCAGTGTTCCGTCCAGGCATACGTACGGCCAGTCCTCTTCGGACGCGGTCGCGAGGACGTCGTGCAGGTCCGGGGCGTGGTCGGCGATGACGTCGATCCCTTCGTGCAGATACCGGTACGCGGTCGCGATCGAGATCCCGGCATCGTGGGCCAACGACGGGACCCTGGTGGCGTCCTTGAACCAGCGCAGCACCAAGATCGCCTGCGTCCTGGCGGTCGCGGCTCGTTGCCAGCGGCGCCGGTCGACACCTCGACGATGAGCACTGATCCACCCCGTCACAACAGTCAGGGTGTGTGCGGGCACGTCGAGACTGGCACGATAGGTGATCAAGCGGGACCCCGGGATGTCGCGGTTGTGTGTTTGGCGACTTACATCCTGGCGTCCGGGGTCCCGCCCTCAAACCAGCTACCTCACGAACCAGCAGGTCAGCGCACCGTTGCGCCCCTCAAGCCACCGGTCCTGGTGAGAACACCTCACAGTCGGGATAATGCGCGTGGACGCCGGGCGAACTCGCGAGGCGACGTGTGTTCATGACCGACAAGGCCAGCTTCGCCAGTCATGTGGAGGCTAGGTGCTTGGTGGTCTATTCGCTCTCGGCCGCTGTTTATGGATCGAGACTAGACCTCGCCTCCTCGATGACCGGCCGCGGATCGCTATAGCACATGGCTGACTTGGCCTCGTCCTCACTTAGTATTAACTGGCCGCTCTCCTGTATTTCTACAAACGCCTCGATGGACGTATCCGAGTCGACCGCGCCGAGCTTCTGAAGGCACTCAAGAATCAGAGCATTGAAGTCTTCGCGGTACGGGTTGGTCGTGATGCTGTCATACAGGGAGATAGTTCCATGAGGCCGGTCTCGCGTCCGCACGATGAGTAGTCGATCTCCTTTTGTCGGACCAGTCACCCTCGATCACGTACATCTTGGCCCCGAGGCTGTCGATATCAATCCTGGCCTTGTATCCGAGATCTGCCAGGCATTCCATAAAGCCTTGCTCGACCTCGTTGAACTCTCCGGCGCTGATCTGGCCATCGAGGGCGATTGTTTTACGGAGTCTACTTTTGTCGAGCGTCCGAGTGCGAGCACGTCCTGCGCCCAAGGGGCGCCCTGGACGTTTTCTGGACTGGCTGAGCACCCTCCAAACAGCAGGGCCAATAGGCCGATGCTGGCAGACGCGATCAGGCCGCCCCGCACCACAGAGTGGCCCGACACGAGGCAAGGGAATCTCATGAGTTGTCGATGCTGTCCAAGCGGTAGAGGATCCACGAAGCGTTGACCGTACCGGTCCTCGAAGTCTTGCCGCTTGCCACCCAGGCCCCAGCCTGTCTCCGTGGAGCCAGTTGCGGGGTTCTGAATGTGGATACCCGCCGTGACGGCCTTACATCCTGAGTTGGTGGCGGCTCCAAAGTTTGGGGCCTCCTGCGCTGTCCAGACTCTGGACTTGCAGACCGCCTGCGCCGGGCGCTGAAAGTGACGGCAGAGCTAGCTACCAGTGCTGCCGCTGTGAGTGCGGTAACGATCTTGCGCTTCACGACATGCCTCCCTACGGCTCGCCGTCTTTGGCAAGTCCTGTTCGTCCATTATGCGTTCCAGTGGGCGTTCTATGCAAGCGCTCGCGTCTGCGGGCGCGCGCCGAGCTTCTACCGTCCCGTCGTAGGTTCGCAATGGTCCGCGTGTATTGCTACCGCTCCTTGAAGTACTTGAAGAGGTGCTTCTCGCGGGTCGTGAGCGCCCCGGCCACAGCCCCGACGAGCACCGCTCCTGCTCCGGCGAGGACGGTCCGCATGCCGATGATCCAGGTGCTGACCTGGTCGGTGGTGAGCCCGTCGCCTCCGGCTCCCGCGAGCCACCACAGCGCGGGGACGGTCACGACGATCCCGGCACCGGCCCAGGCGGCGGTCTCGAGGAGCACCTGCCAGGTCAGGGCGGCGCGCGGGACCCGGGCGTGCAGGGCCGCGGCGAGCTCGAGGCGGCGCAGCCGTATCGCGACGAAGCCCAGGACCAGGCCCAGGACGCCCGCAGCGATCGGGGCGGGCTCGGTCAGGCGGGCGGAGAACTCGGCGCTCGCGTCGTAGGTCGCGCCGAGCCGCCGTTGAGCTGCTTCTGGGTGGGCTGCACCTCGGAGGTCGGGTCGGCGACGACGGTCGTGCGCAGGAGCGTCGTGGTCTCGGGGTCGACGGGCCAGATCTCGACCCAGCACGCGTCGAACAGCCCTGTCGCGGGTACGGGGCGACGGCCGCGTACCCGAGAACACGGTCTCGTCCGTCGTCGGGGTACGGGTAGACGGCGCCGATGCGCGCGGGCCCGGTGGTCGTCGCGATCGAGTCACCGGGGACCGTACCGAGCGCCTCGGCCAGATCTGCGGACAGCCACAGACCGGCCCCGGCGACCCGTCCGCGGTCGAGCGCGCCGAGCAGCCCGGGCGTCGCTTCGAGGCCGGTGAGCTCGCTCGAGGGAGGTTGAGCGCCCGCAGCGGTTCCCCGGTCCGCAGGGCGCCGGCCGCGTTGACGCCGTCGACCCCGGCGAGGGCCTCGCAGCGAGCCCCGTCGATCTGCCCGGTGGCCTCGAGGATCTGCACGCTCGCGCCCGCGTCGCGGTACTCGCGGGCCCCTCGATGACGCCGACGATCGCGCGCACGTCGACCGCGGCCAACGACCCCACGACCACGACGAGGACCGCGGCGAACAGGGTCGCGCGCGTCGTGCCGGTCGCGACGTTGCGCCACGCCTCGGACACCACGGACGCAGCCCGCATCGTGCGAGCCCGCCCGGCCCGTGCAGGTTCCCCGCCGTGCCCGACGACGCCGCTCGCCTGCGCGCGAGGGTGCGCTCGGTCGTCGGGCGGGGCGGGGCCCCGGAGCCGTGACCGGACTACGGGTGTCCGTCCCCGGGCGGGCGGACCTCCCGGCGCGTCGCGAGGCCGGGGTGCGCTGCGCCGTCGGGTAGGGGCCCTGCTCCGTGGCGGTCATGCTGCATCCTGCGCGTGCTGGAAGTCGGCGAGGTCGATCACGCGCGTGCAGGCATCGCGCGTGTGCGGGTCGTGCGTGGCGACCACGACGATCGAGTCGTCCTGGGCGATGCCGGCCAGGACCTCGTTGACGGTCGCGGCCGTGCGCAGGTCGAGCTGCGCGGTGGGCTCGTCGACGAGCAGCAGGTCCGGGGCCAGCGCCACTGCGCGCGCGAGCATGAGGCGTTGGGCCTCGCCACCGGACAACGCCAGGAAGGGACGGTCCGCGACCGGTGCCAGGTTGAACCGGGCCATGATCTCAGCGGCCCGGTCCTCGGCGTCGGGCCGCCGCAGTCCGCGCGCGAGCAGCGGCAGCACCACGTGGTCCAGGGCCGCCCGGCGTGCGACGCCGTGCGGGTTCTGGAAGACCCACCCGGTCGTGGCGACCCCGACGCGCTCGACCTGCCCCTGCGTGGGACGCTCCCAGCCCGCGACGATGCTCAGCAGCGTCGACTTGCCGCTGCCCGAGGGCCCCACGAGCGCGACGACCTCTCCGGCACGATCTCCAGGTCCAGGCCGGTGAACAGCAGCCCGTGCCGGGGAACGCGTGCCCCAGCCCGGTCCCGACCAGGCGCTTGCCCCTACCGGCACGTCTGCCCTCCTCCTGCGCCGTGAGCTCGACGGCGGAGGGAGCGGCCGACGCGTCGAGGCCGTCGAAGGTCACGAGTGTCTGCCCGAGGCTCGACGCGATGACCGTCACCGGGTGGGCCGTCCCATCGGCGGACACGCACCCGCGGCGCCGTTCAGCGCGAACAGCGCGCCCGGTGGCACGACCAACACGTCGAGCGGCGCGGCGAGCTCGTACCCGAGCGTCAAGGGCTCGGTGCCCTCGGTGCGCTGCCAGCCGGCGAACTCCATGCTGGCGCGCACGGCCTCGAGGAACGCCGGGTCCGTGACGACCCGCCCTCACCGACGGGCGCGCTCAGCTCCCCAGACGCAGGACCCGGTCCCCGGGCGTGACGTTCGAGAGAGTGTCCGACAAGCCCAGCGAGACCAGCGTCCCGGCCGTCGTCGCGAACGCCTCGTCGGACGTCGCGGCTCCCACGGGCACCTCGCACGCCTTCACTGTGACCGACGTCGCCGGGAGCCACAGCACGGAGGCGACCGGCAGGTCGCCGGTCGGCTTGGCCACGCCCGCGGCCTTGAACAGCTTGGACACGGCGGCCTTGGTCGCGTCGCCGTACGTCCCGTCCGCACTCACCTTGTGCCCGAGGCGAGCGAGCTCGACCTGGAGTGCCTTGACGTCGTCACCCTTGGCCGTGGGAGCCAGGTCCCGCCACAACGGGATCGACGTCGCCAGCGCCACGACCGGACGGTCGTCGACCGTCACCGGACTCGACCCCGACTCGATCACGGCCCCGGAGCACACTGCGACCGCGTGACCTTGCCCGCATCGGCCACGGACAACGTCCCTCCTCCGCGACGACCGGGGTGACCTTGACCCTGCGCGCGTCGTCGAACACCTGACGCGAGACCGGGACCGCAGCGGGCGCCGTCGCACTCCGCACACTCTGCGGCTCCGACTGCGGCGCCAGAGCCATCCCCGCCGTGACACCTCCCGCGAGCAGCACGACCGCCGCAAGCGCCAGCACACCGAAGAGTCCGGATCTTGCCATGGAGCCCCTTGACCGTTGTTTCACGCGCCACCTTCGAGGTGTGCTGGCAAGAGGGTACCGCTCGCTGCGGACCGGCAATGATGGCGCCGTGACATGGCCCTCGACGAGTTGCGGGAGCGGGCATACGGACAAGCTGGTAGCGCAAGCCCGAGTAGGCGGCGCTACCAGCTGCCTGATGTCCAAGGAGTCAGAGGACGGTGAACCAGGCGGTCCAGACGGTGGAGCCCCGTTCATGACGCGCCCCTTGTTGCCAGCGTTGATGCCCTGTGTGCCCTCCACGACGCTCTGGGAGAGGCTCGAGTTGCCGATAACGGTGGTGACCACTTGGGATCCGCCAACGTACCGATCGATGCGGGCCTGGACGTATGCGCAGGAACGGTTCAAGTTCGTGACGGAGGTAGTAGTCGAAGTACGCAAGGAGTGGAAGTCGCACGTGGGGTGGGCGCAGCAACCGCGGGGACCGCGAACGCTCCGATGCTCAGAGTGGTCGCCAATGCGGCGACTGAAAGGATGGACGTGAGTTTGCGCGTCTTCGTTGACATGGCAAGACCATACACGAACGGCCCTTTTTCGACAACAGCACAGACCTACTTAGCTGAGGCTTGCTGGAAACATGCGTCAATGTCTTCCATGTTCGTCTGCGCGAGCCCCGTTCCATCACTCAGGTCTGCGCCAAGTTTCGCGGCAGAGTACCCTCTGGCGCCACCCCGGCTTCCACCAGGCACTCGGCCGCTCCTCAGCGGGATCTACGTTCTCAGGATTATTGATGAAGCCGTCGTACAGCAGCTCGATCGACGCGATGGTGCCCGTGCGACAGGTCGGGTCGTGCTTGTCAAACTCCGTGATCATGGGAGTCACGTACTGATACAGGTCCCCGTTGGGTTCGGTGGTTACGTCGACACCGAGGTCGCGCATGCACGCAAGGTAGCGATCGACTGCCTCGTTGTACTCCGCGTTCGAGACAGCACCATCTTCGAGTACGCCTCGCTCAAAATCGGAAATGCTGTTTTCGAGCGCGCTCTTGTACTCGGCGGCGTAAGGATTTGTGCTATCGATGTCGGGCGCGCTGGAGCAGGCGCCGAGCGCTAGCCCGATGGTTGCGATGGTGAATGCTGCGCGAGTTGCTCGTTGCGCTTCGTTGCCCATTGATGTTCCGTCCGCTCGGGAGTCTTTCCCGTACCCTAGCGAAAACTGCGACGGAGTGTGGCGCGACTTGCTTCTGGGCTCTTGCCGAGAACCGCACTAACGCGTCTTCGTTGACCACGCTGTCCTTGAACGTGCGAACATCGGTCGAGAATGTGCACTGTCTTCCTCCCTGAAGTGGCCCAGCATGACGGATCCTCGCAGTCTTGAGCGAAGTTCGCAAGTGATCTTGGCTACGTGGTGCCATGGGCGGCCGGAGTTGCCCTGGCCGACATCCGGGCTGGACTCACGGGCTTCGCTGTGGGCGTTCGCGATCAACCCGGCTGGAGTCTTCGTCGTGGCGGCTGAGCACGGCGGGGCCGTGAAGATGCTTGGTAGGCATCGCCAGAGCGCTCCATTGGCGCCAGGAGTCCCAGCGGCACTCCTGGCACTGACTGAATCGCCCTGGGTCTGGTGGAGGGTCGCGCTATTGGATTCCGACGGCCTGGTGGCCCTCGGTCTGGTCAGCATAGAAGGCCTGCTCGAACTCGGCCGGCGGGACGTCACGGAGGTAGCCGTGCAGGCGTTGGTGGTTGTGCCAGTGGACCCAGCCGAGGGTGGCGAGCTCGACGTCCTCGACGGTCTTCCAGGGATGCTGGCGGGCGGGTCCGCGGATGAGTTCGGCCTTGTAGTAGCCGTTCACGGTCTCGGCCAGCGCGTTGTCGTAGCTGTCACCGACGGTGCCGATCGAGGGCGTCGCACCGATCTCGGCCAGTCGCTCGCCGTAGCGCAGCGAGGTGAATTGACCGCCGTCATCGCTGTGACAGTGCAGCCCGTCCAGCTTCGCGCCGCGTGACCAGCGGGCCATCTCAATCGCGTCCAGAACGGTCTCGGTCCGCATCGTCGGTGCTGCCCCCAGCCCACGATCATCCGGGAGTAGGCATCGATGATGAAGCAGACGTAGGCCACCCCGGCCCAGGTCGGAACATAGGTCAGATCAGTCACCCATAGCTGGTTCGGTGCGCTGGCGGCGAAGTCCCGGCCCACGAGATCCGGATGCCGCGCTGCGAGCGGATCTGGTCTGGTGGTCCGCACCCTCTTAGTTCCGCGCACGCCCTCGATACTGGCGTTGCGCATCAGACGCGCGACCTGATCCCGGCCGACATCGAGCCCAGCCCGACGAGCGGCCTTCCACAGCTTCCTGGCACCGTAGACCTGGTAGTTCGCCTCCCACAGCTGCACCAGGGTCGGCCCGATGACCGCGTCGCGGACCTGCCGGGCCGAGGGCGGCCGGACCTTACGGGCGTAGTAAGTGCTGGGGCCACCTGCAACACCTCGCAGATGAGCTCGACCCCAACCGGCGACCCTCCACGACATCCTCGCGGTTGGCGTCGATGAACACGGCTACTTGTTCTGGCGGTCGAGCTCCGCCCCGAAGAAATGCGCCGCTCTCCGCAGAATCTCGTTCGCCCGCCGCAGCTCACGGACCTCCTGCTCGAGCTCCTTCACCCGAGCAGCTTCACTCGTGGTGACTCCGGGGTGACGCCCTCGTCAATGTCGGCCTGCTTGACCCACAGCCGAACCGACTCGACCCCGTACCCCAGCTGGGTCGCGACCCGGTGCACGGTGCCGTGCTCGGTCCCCAGCTCCGCCCGCAGCGACCGGACCATCCGGACCGCGGCCGCCTTCTCCTGATCGGAGTAGCCCCTCGAGGCGAGACGAGACCCTGATCACGCACCAGCATCTTGGGCGAGTCAGGGTCTCGTCAGGATCCTAGGTGCGACATGGTCGGCGGTGGGTCGCGGAGCCGATGGGAGTCAGTAGCGCGGGCGCCCTGGCAGCACGTCGAGTTCCCAGTCGTTCGCGACGCGCCGGAACGCGGGCACGTCGACGTTCAGGTCGAGGACGGTCTTCGGGTCGTTTGCGTCGGGGGTCAGGCCGTCGTCAGCGCGTCGGTTCCACCAGGCCCAGCATGTGCCGTAGCCGGTCTTGGAGGGGAACTCGATGCCTAGAGGGCGGGACCCGTCAAAGAGGTTCTGATCGCGGATGTACTGCGCGACCAAGGTCGTGACTGCACGCGACTCGCCCTCGAGGTCGGCAAGAGTGAGGAGGCCGACCCCAAGTTCACGCAGCCTGGGGAGAGGTCCATGCTGACCTGATTGATCGTCGCCTTGTCGTTCGCACGCACCCACCAGCCTTCGGAGGGCATGGCGACCTTGTGTAGGCAGCGATCGAGCTGCCATTGTCCGCCGATCGCCCAAGGGCGGTCCACGTTGTTGGCACCTGCTTGCGAGGAGACCGCCTCGACGTACTCGTCCACGTCGAAGCCTGCAGCTTCCGCGTCGGCTTCGAGGGCGAGGCGGTGGCGGCGGAAGTCCTGCAGTACCTCCGCGTACGTGGCGGCCTGGGTCTGGCCGAAGTAGACCGTGCGTCCGATCGTGTCGAACCGGCCGCGACGATCGGGGGCATCGTCGGGGAGCGGACCGACGCGCTTGTTCTCGGGCACCGACAAGATGCCTGCGGAGCGAACGTATTGCTCCTTGGCGATGCGCCAACCGTCTCCGCCGCGCGCCGCACCAGGTACAGCCCGGTCTGCGGACACACCCGCGCCCGGATGCTCACGCCGAGGGGATCCGTCGATGAACGCTAGCGCTGCACCCACGACTTCGGCGCTACGCAGTTCCCGGATCCCTGTGACCGGTGTCTGCTCGTCCAGCCGAGGATTGGCCCCGACGAGCCACGCGAGTGCGACATCGCGGCCCTCGGTCTGCTCGAGCATCCGCCAGACCCGG